>JACQUI010000180.1 GCA_016210395.1 Chloroflexota bacterium
ATGTAAAGGGACGTTCGGGCATAGAGCATAGGGCATGGAGCATTGGCAAGGCTACGCCAGGCCCTGGAGCGCCTTGGCCAGGTAGTAGGCCAGGGGGACGACGATGACCAGGCTATCTATCCTGTCCAGCAGGCCTCCGAAGCCCGGGAGCCATGCGCCGGCATCCTTGGCGCTGAAGCCACGCTTGAGTGCGGACTCCAGCAGGTCGCCCCATACAGCGCCCCCTGCCACTGCCGCCGCCAGCGACGGCGCGAAGCACCAGGGCAGCTCTTCCGGAAGCGCGAAGCGCATGAGGAACACGCCCGCAGCCGCTCCAAGGAAGTTGCCTGCCAATCCCTCCCAGGTCTTGTTTGGGCTGAGCCTTGGGGCCAGCTTGTGACGGCCCAGGCCCTTGCCAACCACAAAGGCGGCGACATCGCTGAGGGCTACGGCCAGTCCGAGGGCCAGCAAGAGGCCATCGCCGCCGGGAATGTAGAGGCGTATGAGCATGAAGTGCCCCAGCAGCCACGGCAGATAGCCCCAGCCAAAGACGGCGAAGGCCAGGTGGCGCACGCCTGACTGGGGGTCCTGAACGAGGACGGGCTGGAGGGTTGCGCCGAGCAGCAGCACGGCGGGCATGGCGTAGAAGGCCCAGGCGGAATGCAGTGCGGCCGGGGCGGCCAGCAAACCCAACGCCAGCAGGACAAGACGGTATGTCTTGGGCAGCCCAGCCAGGCTTGCGTACTCCCGCAGGCCCTGGATGACCATGAGCGAAACGAAGAGGAGCGTGGTGAGCCGGCCGCCGAGGACGGCCAGGGCGTACAGGGGGGCGATCCATGCCCAGGTGAGGAGCCGCTGGAACAGCTCACTGCGTCGCCACTGGGAGAGGCGGCGGCGTTCTCTGAGGAGGATTGCCAGCAGCCCGCCGCCGAGGATGCCGCCAACTACGAGGGCGGTGCGCCACAGCAGCGGGCTGTCCAGCGGGTTTACGAGCCACATGGGCTACTTGACCCTGCTCTTCAAGTCGGCATAGGTCTTCCGCAGGCGAGCGGCGAGGGTTGCCAGGATGCCGGCGGTCATGAGCAGCAGGGCGTAGTCCAGCACCCAGGGGCCTGCAAAGAACGCGGCCACCGATGCCGCCGCCAGCAGCAGCATGCGGTCGGCCTTGCCCATGAGACCGCCGTATTGCCTGGGACCGCCCGCCGCCTTGGACAGGATGCCGGCGTAGCTGGCCAGCATCATCAGGGCGATGACCGATGCCGCCAGGGGAAGGCTCACGCCCGGCAGAGTGGCCAGCCCGCCGAAGAGAGCGAGGTCGGAGAGGCGGTCGCTGAACTCGTTCAGCACCTCGCCCCAGGGGCGGGCGACATCCAGGTCCTTCGCCACCATGCCGTCCAGGGCGTTCAGGGCCAGGCGCAGGAAGACGACGGCGGGCACAGGAAGCAGGAGCCAGGGTTGCCAGCGGGAGGCGGCGATGGACACGCCGCCAAGTATGCTCAGGCCAAGGGCGCTGAGGGTGAGCACGTCGGGGTGCACGCGGCGGCGGACCAGGGGCCGCTCGATGGAGCGGAGGGCCTGCTGGAAGCGGGGCTTGATGGCGTAGAGGTTCATGGGGCATCCTTTGCGCGGACACTGACCATCTGGGTAGGCCCGCGCGAGCCGTTCTCCAGGCGTCCGGCATAGCAAGGCTGCAAGAGCGGTTGTCGTGCGCCGGGCTGGGGCGGCTACTCCTTGGTCTTGGTCCCTTCCACCACGTCTGCTGCTTTGCCGCTCCTGACAAGCTGGATCATCTCGGCAAGGCTGATGCCCATGGTGGCTCTCAGCACCTCATCGGCGCGGGCAATGCTCTGAGGCGGGATGTCGAGGAGCCTTCCTATGGGGCCGCCATGGCCATCTGCGCCGCCTGCGGCTCCGAAATCAACGATGCGAATGGAGTCAATGCGGGAGACCGGCGCTGCGGCGGCCTCCACGATTTTCGGCAGCACACTCAATGCCTCTTTGGCAATCTCCAGCCGCATGGTGGCCTCGTTGAAGCTGGTCATGGCGGTGGCTTTGCGCTCCAAGCCTTCCGCCTCGGCTACGAGCTTGGCCTTGATCGCTGCCGCCTCTCCCTCGCCCCTGAGCTTGGCAGACTCGCCTTCGCCCTGGCCTCGCATGATGAGCGCCTGCTTTTCGCCGTCAGCACGAATGATCTGGGCTTCTTTCTCGGCTTCGGCAGGGCGGATGCGGGTTGCAAGCAGCTCCTTCTGCACCCGTTCCGATTCCCGTTCGGCCAGTTTGGTCCGCTCAGACACGACCTCTTGCAGGGCAGTGGCATCGGCTCTTGGCCCCGCCTGCCGGGCCGACGCCTGCTCAGCGGCTACCTCGGCGTCATACTGGGCTTTCTTGACGTCCCGGTCCTTCTGCGCCGCGAAGACCTCGGCCTCGGTCTCCGCTTTGCGGCGCTCGCTGTCCCTGCGCTGCTCGGCCTCTGTCACAATCGCCGCGCGGTCCGCCTCGGCCTTGCGCTGACGGGCTTCTTTGGCAATCTCGGCCGCTTTGGGAACGCCCAGATTCTCGAAGTAGCCGCCGTCGTCTGAGATGTGGCGCACGGTGAAGGTCACGAGCTCAATCCCAAGCCGTTCAAAGTGCCCGCTGGCGGTCTCTGCGACCCGCCTCTGGAAGCCTTCCCTGTCTTCGTTGATCTCCTCGGGGGTCATCTTGCCGCAGATGTCCCTGAAAGCGCCGTCGGCGACGCTCTGAATCATATCCTGGATTTCGGAGACGCTCTTTTGCTGCAGCGCCTGGGCAGCCGCCTTGATGGCTTCCTCGTCGCCACGCACTTTGTAGACCAACACCCCTTCAACGTTGATGGGCACCCGGTACCGTGTGTAGATATCCGTCCGCTGGACGGTGACGATATGGGCCTGGAGGTCAACGGTGAAGACCCTGTACAGGACAGGGGCGACGAACATAGCGCCGCCCGTTATGACTCTCATGCCGCCACGGCCCGCCACGACGAGCGCCTGATGCGCGCCCACCTTCATGTACCTCTGGCTCCAGACCGCCAGCAACAGACCTACCGTGGCGAACAGGCCGAAAATGGCCAGAACGACGACCAGGGTGTTGCCGAACATCATTTTCTCCTTGCGTTGAGCTGCTTACTTGCGCTTGACAACGAGCGTCCGGCCCGAGCTGTCAACAATCTCTACGAGCTGGCTTCTGGACAGGGCTGTGTCATCAACACCCCTCGCCGGGTACCACACCCTCATGCCGTTTGACGTCTTGATGGTGACTTCACCGATCTGCCCAGGGAGTATGTCTGCGGTCACTTCTCCGGCCTGGCCCAGCAGGTCGGCGGTGCGGAGGGCAGTGGTAGCCGTGGATTTGGCAAAGCCTCTGTACACAACGCCGAGCAGCGCACCGAGCAAAGCGCCACCCACGACGCCGATGCCACCGGCGCTCGTGGCGCTGATGCCAGCTGCGCCCATAGCCAACGCAGCAGTGAACCCGAACCCGGACACGAACCCGAGGAGCGCCCCGGCATTCAGGATCCGCGGGAACTCCACAGTGTGGTCAATGGGTAGATGCCCTTCCAGCCACGTGGTCGCAGGCGACAGGGCGTCGTCAACGAAATCCCCTATCTCGCCGATAATAAGCGAGATGAGGACAAAGAGCAGGGCCGTTCCCCCTATGGCGGTGTAGACCCACATGGCGGTGGTATCCACGGCTCACCTCCAGCGCAGAGGCACGCTTGATGCGGAAGCCAGGACCGGCCTGCCGCGCCCATATAGTAGTTCGGCGTAGCGCTTTCTACAACCATATATGAGAGATTCCAGCATCATCAAGCGTTGCCTGCCAGGGGCATCTCATGAGTGGCCCGCAGCCGTGGGGCGCGAGGCAAGCGCCGCAGGTGTGCCTGGCATCGCCAGCCCGCGCACGGCGGCTTCTACTGCTTGCGCCGCTTCAAGATAGGACGCATCGCTGGAAAACGTCAGGGGCTTGCCGAAGCGCACCGTCACATGGCCGCGCCTGGGCCGCGCGATGTCCTTGGGGAGCACGGCGTTTGTGCCCTCCACGTTGACCGGCACGACGGGCACGCCGAGCTCCACGGCCATAAGGCCCGCGCCGGACTTGAACGACCCCATCCTGCCGTCGTTGGAGCGGGTGCCTTCGGGGTAGATTAGGACCGACCAGCCCCGTTCGATGAGCTTGCTGCACCGCTCCAGGCTGGGCCGGATGGAGTCCGTTCGGGAGAAGGGGAAGGCGTTGAACAGGAACGCTGCAACGCGCCCGCCGATGCGGCCGTCCTCGAACCAGTGGTCTGCGGCGGCGGCTACCGCAATGCGAGAGCGAAGTCGCCGAGGCAGCGAAGCAAGGATGAGGGGCGTGTCTGCGTGGCTCAGGTGGTTGGAGGCGAACAGGACCGGCCCCCGGAGGGCCTTGAGGTGCTCGCGGCCAAGCACGCGCCGGGGGGCGCACCACGACAGGAGCGGCGCGACGAAGAGCGCCTGTGCGGCGGCGCGCAGAGGGCGCACCAGGGGGTGCAGCGGCCAGTTTGCGTACTGCTGTGGTTTCGCCTGGCGGCCGGCCTGGGCCACAATGGCCTCCAACTCGCCGAGGGTCGTGTCGCCTGAGACGAGGGACTCATCCAGGTACACGCCAAGCTCCGACTCCACGGCTGCCAGCAGCTCAACGCGGCCCAGGGAGTCCAGCGCCAGGTCCGATCCCAGGCGGGAAGAAGGACCGGCCTCGCCGGCGGGCTTGCGGGCGACCTGCATTGCGAGCATGAACAGGGCTGGAATGTGTGACACGACAGGCGCAGGAGACCTCGCAGCCGTCTCGCTGCTCTGCATCTGCGCCAACCGCTGGAGGACCTCGTGCTTTTTCACCTTCAGCGTGTGTGTCCGTGGGAAGTCCTCGTCCGGCCACACGGTGAAGCCCTGGATGCGCTGGTGGTCAGCAAGCTCCTGATTTACAGCAGTGATGATGGCCTTGGGGTCTGCAGCCTTTCCTTTGAGCAGCAAGACGGCGTGCACCTCTACGCCCTGGCCGTCTCGGGGCAGGCCAACGACGGCGGCGTCTGAGACGCCAGGGTGGCGATGCAGTCGCGCTTCGATGTCCTCCGGGTAGACCTTCATGCCGTTGGGCAGCGCGATCATATCTTTCTTCCTGCCTTTGAAGTACAGGAAGCCGTCTCTGTCCATAGCGCCGAGGTCGCCCGTGTGGTACCAGCCGCCGGTGAAGGCGGCTTGCGTGGCCTTCGCGTCCTGCCAGTAGCCTGGGGTCAGGTTTGGGCCGCGCACCAGCACCTCGCTGTCTTCAGCGATCCTGACCTCCACGCCGGACAACGGCCTGCCCAGCGAATCCAGCCTGGAGTGGCGGAACGAGTTGCAGGAGATGATGGGAGAGGCCTCGGTGGTCCCATAGCCCTGGAGGACGCGGACGCCCAGGGCCTCCCACGTGCGGGCCAGGACTGGATCGAGGTACGCGCCGCCGCACATGACAAAGCTCAGTCTGCCGCCAAGCTGCTTGTGCACGGCGCGGAAGAGGAGGCGGCGCGCGCCGATGGGGAGACGTGGGGCAACGGAGAGCAGCGTGCCCCAGAGCCGCTCCTTGCCCTGTTTTCGCACCTTTTCTTCGATGGCGTTTAGGAAGAGCTGCAGGGCCTGGGGCACAAGGACAAGGGAGGTAATGCGGTACTCGTTCAGGGCCGTGAAGATGACGTTGGGCTGGCGGCTTGAGGGGTAGAAGACGGCCGCGCCACCGCTGAGGGGGGCCAGCGTGCCGACCGTTTGCTCCAGCATGTGGCTGAGAGGGAGGAGCGAAAGCAGCCGGTAGCCCGGCTCCACGGGGACTACCTGCGCAGCGGCCCGGACGTTCGACGTGATGTTGGCGTGGGTGAGAATGACGCCTTTGGGGGTGCCGGTGGTTCCCGACGTGAAGATGACCTCTGCGATGTCGTGCTCGGAGACGGGGGCCGGAGAGGGCAGGGGAGGGGAGCCGGCTATGAACGGCTCCAGCGACTCCAGAGGGAATAGCGGAATTCTCAGGGCCGGAGCATCGGCCCTTGTCGCCGATGAGACGAAGGCAAGGCGGGATTGCGTGCTTTCGGCGACCTTGCAGGCGAACTCGGGCGTGCTGCGCACGTCCAGGGGGACGGCGACGGCTCCAGTCCGCATGCACCCGAAGAAGGCGGCCACCCACTGGGGCGAGTTGTGCGCCCAGAAGACGATCCTGTCCCCCTTCCGCACGCCCTCCTGTTGGAGGCGCGCCGCGATACGTCCCGAGTCCGCCCACAGGCGCGCGTACGTCCAGCGGCTGGTGCGGTAGCCCTGGCGCATCGCCAGGGCCAGGCGGTCGCCGTAGCGCCCTTGGGCCTCCTCCAGCAAAGCGGGGATAGTGCTCACTGGGCGTCTCCCCGTCGCCGGAGGGAGGATGGCGCGCCGTTGGGCACGGCTGCTTCGATCCTGCGGGCCGTGGTGACGGTGAAGAGGCCCACCGGCTCCGGCTGGCTGCTGCGGACGGCGAACCCTGCCGCCTGGGCCCAACCTTCCACGGTGGCGGCGTCCCTGCAGAGCATGACCCAGGGCTTGCCCTCGCGGTTGACCAGGACGTTGGCGATCAGCTCAAGCTGGGGATGGCGCACCTGGGTGGTGAAGACCAGCGTGCCGCCTGGGTTCATGATGGCGTGAATGCCCTGGAGCGAACGGCGTATGGGCGCAGGGTCGGTGAACAGCTCGTAGAGGCCGGATACGACGACGATGTCCGGCCGAGGGTTCACAGTCGTCAGTGAAGGCGGGTCGCAGGCGTCGCCAGCCTCGTAGCGCATGTTGACGAGGCCGTACCCATCGGCGCGGTGGCGGCCCAGGCTGAGGCCCTGGGAGTCCATGTCGCGGCAGATGATCGCCATGTCCTTGAGGGGATTGCCCTGGGCGCGGGTCTCCAGGCACAGCTCCTGAAGGTAGCGGCCGGGGCCAGAAGCGACATCGAGTATGACCGAGGGCTTGCCCTCGGCGCGCCGCTGGGCGGTCTCTCGGTGCAGGACCTCTTTCAGGAGCGCCTTGCGCGCGCGGATGGCCCGCCAGCCGACAGCGTTGAGGTACGCGCGGTCTATGGCCTTTCCGAGAAGGAACCTGCCCCGCGCCTCGTTCTCGTACACGTAGTCCAGCATCTCACCGGAGTCGAAACCGCGGCGGAACCCCAGGTCAATGCCCGCGCCGGCGCGACCAATGGTGCGGAAGGCGGTCCTCAGCCCCGCCCATTTCACTCGTGCGAGACTCATTACTAACTCCTCCCAATGGCGTATTTGCGATTCCTTGCCCACGTTCCATGCTACGTGTTGTTGTGGAGGGGAGTGAGGTGCATCCATACTATTCCAGCGTCGGCATATGTACTATTCGGGGGTTTGCAGATGGAACGCGTGCAGGTGAAGACGGGCTTAGACCTGGTGCGTGTAGAGGACTTTCGCCGCTCGATGGAGGCGGGAGGCGATGCGTTCCTGCGGCGGCTGTACTCACCTGTGGAGCTGCAAGGGGCAAGCGTTGAGCGGCTGGCAGGCATCTTTGCGGCGAAGGAGGCCGCCTACAAGGCGCTGGGCCTCCCCAAGGGGAACTGGCTCGTAGTAGAGGTGCGCCACGACGATGAGGGCAGGCCGCGCCTGGCATTTGCCCGGGAGTACGATGCCTCCCACATCCTGAGCTGTGACGTGAGCATCAGCCACCACGGGGAGTACGTGGTGGCAAGCGTGGTGGCGCTGGTAGGAGGGTAGGGCGCGACCTAACCCCCTCGCCCCCTTCCCTTCAGGGAAGGGGGAAGAGTCCTACTTCTGCGCCATCTCCTCCAGGAACCGCTTGACCTCTGCTTCGTAGACCGTCGGATTGCTGTTCCATGCGCCCACGTGGAGCGCGCCGGCGAACGGGACGAAGCGCACCAGCTCGGGACGAGCCTTGGCCAGGGCTTCGCTGGTGGCGATGGGCACCGTGGGGTCTGCGTCGCCGTGGAAGAGGAGCGTAGGGGCTTTCAGGTGCTCCGCCTCTTTGAGGTAGTCCAGCTTGCCCCAGTCCACGCCGAAGCGGAGCTGGGCCATGCCCTTGGCGATGCCCGCGACGAGCACTGGGTAGCCCCGGCGCTGGACGCCCAGGTCAATGGTCTTGTTGAAGTTGACCATGGGGGCATCGAGGATGACGCCCCGGACGTGGTCTGCGAGGTCGGATTGGTACAGAAAGCTCATGACGATTGCGCCGCCCATACTGTAGCCCACGAGCACTACGTCCTGAGCGCCCTGGGAGAGGGCGTAGGACACAGCACCCTCCAGGTCCTGCCACTCGGCCTGGCCGTAGCGCAGGAGGCCGTCCGGGTTCGGCGGCGCGTCCTCGTCGTTGCGGTAGCCAATCACCAGCGCCGGATGGCCGAGCTCGACGACGGTGGGGAGTATGCGAAGGGCTTCTCTGGGCGTGGCGTTGCGCCCGTGCACGAAGATGGCCCAGGTCTTTCCGGCGGCTGGCACGAACCACGCGTTGAACTGACCCAGCGGCGAGGTGTACTGAACCTGCTGGAAGGGGATGCCGAACGCCACCTGGGGATCGCCTGGAAAGGCGAAGCCCTCCAGGTCCGCCAGATCGCCTGCCTGTAGCCGTCCGTAGAAGGGCGTGAAATCGCGCACGACTTTGTCTTCGGAAAGCAGGCGGATCGGCCCCACGTGGCCGTAGCCGCCGTCCCAGCGGATGCCCCATACGCCGTCATGGTCCCATGCGGAGGGGTTGCCTGTGGCGGGTGTCGGCTCCAGGGTTATCTCATCGTCGCCGACAGCCAGGACACGCATATCGAGCTCGCCAGGCTTGTGACTGGGCGTCAGGGCATCCTTCTTCAGGATGTCAGCCAGGTACCATCCGCCGGCGCCCAGGCCCAATGCGGCTACTACAAGGACCAGGGTGGCAAGGGCAAGAAGAATCCGGCGGAAGAGCCGCATGGATGACCTCCCAGGTGATGGATGATTGTCCTGTTGTGTGCATGACAAGGGCGCGCTGCATCATAGCGTCTACAAGGCGTGGACCGCCCGCTCTATGGCCGTGGCAGCTTCTACATAGGATGTTCCATTGCCAAAGTGGATCGGCTTGCCGAAGCGCACCTCAACGTGGCCGCGCTTCCAGAAGGGAAACACGGGGGGCTTCCCCAACTCGTGGATGTGGAGTCGAAGCGGGACGACCGGCACAGCGCCTTCCACGGCGATGAGGCCGGCGCCGCTCAGGAAGGGCTTCATGGGGCCGCCGATGGTCAACTCTCCCTCGGGATAGAGCAGCACAGACCAGCCGCCGTCCATGACCCGGCCCAGGTTGTCCAGGCTGGCGCGGACGGGGCCTTCCTTGGCAAAGGGAAAGCCGTTGCCCAAGAGCGGGTTCACCACGGCCATGAGCGGGCTGCGCCAGAGCTCGGCGGCGCCGGCGATGGCCAGCCGGTCCCGCACGTGGCCGGGGACCGCTTTGATGATAAGGGCGTTGTCCAGCCAGACGTTGTGGTTGGCGGCGAAGAGGACAGGGCCGTTGACGCTTTGCAGATGCTCGCGGCCTCTGACACGCAGGCGGTACAGCGGCGTGCAAAGGGGGAAGACGAAAATGCGCTGGAGGACGGTGCGCAATGGCTTGCACCACCAGCTCATGCCCCAGGCAGGGAAGCGCTGGGGAGCGTGCGTTCCCCCCTGAGCCTCCACGAGCGCTTGGAGTTGGCCCACGGTCGTCTCGGGGCCGACGACGGACTCGTCTACGTACGCGCCCAGCTCCTCTTCGATCACCGAGAGGAGCTCGACGCGTTTCAGGGAGTCGAGGTTCAGGCCGGGGCCGAGGGCCGTGGAGTCTGTGACCGATGCCAGGGGCACGGCGGCGACCTCGGCGATGATCTGGAGGAGCCCGCGTGGCCCGGCGGCCCCAGCGGTGGGGGCGGCAGCGGCAGGGGCCGGGGCGATGCCGCGCAGGGTGTCCAGGACGACGCCCTTCTTGACCTTGAGGGTATGGGTGCGCGGGAAGTCCTCCTGCGGCCAGACGGACCAGCCTCGAATGTGCTGCTTTTCGGCGAGTTGCTGGTTGGTCCAGGCGACGATGCTTGCGGCCAGGGCTGGGTCCTTCTCTTTGAGGATGAGGGCCGCGTGCACCTCGGCTTCGGCACCCTTGGGCATGCCCACGACGACAGCGTCGGTCAGAGAGGGATGCTTGAGCAGGACTGCCTCCACGTCCTCCGGGAAGACGTTCTGGCCGTCGGCAAGGACGATCATGTCCTTCTTGCGGCCCTTGATGTGCAGGAAACCCTCGGCGTCGAACGCGCCCAGGTCGCCTGTCTTGTACCAGCCGTCGGCGAAGGTCGCGGCGGTCTGGTCAGGGGCCTCCCAGTAGCCGCGGGTGATGTTCGGCCCGCGCACCAGGATTTCGCCGTCGGGCGCGATCCGTACTTCAACCCCGGGCAGGGGCAGGCCCACGGAGTCGAAGCGGGGCTGGGCCATCTTGTGGCAGCTAATCACTGGGGACGCCTCGGTTGTGCCATAGCCCTGAATGACGCGCACGCCAAGGAGCTGCCACTTCCGGCCCAACTCCGGATCAAGGGCCGCGCCGCCGGAGATGAGGAGGTCTAGTTTTCCTCCGAACTGCCTGTGCACGCGCTTGAAGAGGATGCGTCTAAGAGGGAAAGGCGTTCTGGCGGCAACCTTCATCAGGGTGTTCCAGAGCTTCTCTTTGCCCTGACGTTTGACCTCCCGCTCAATGCCCTTCATGAACAGGTCGAGGGCCAGGGGCACGAGGAGGATGGTGGTGATGCGGCGCTCGCGCATGGTGCGGAAAAGCACGGAAGGCTGGCGGCTGGTGGGGTAGGTGATGTTTGCGCCGCACTGGAGGGCCATGAGGAGGCAGCCCATCTGCTCGAACATGTGGCTGAGGGGGAGTATGGAGAGGAGCCGGTAGCTGGCCTTGCCCGGGATGTACTGGCTGGTGGCTTGCAGGTTGGATATGAGGTTCCAGTGGCTGATCATCACTCCCTTCGGGTCGCCGGTTGTGCCGGAGGTGAACATGATCTCGGCGAGGTCATCCTTGCCGATGGGGACGTCCGCAGGCTGGGCGAAGGGCGCAGCAAGGGCCTCCATCTCCTCGACGGCGATGACGCCGGCGCGCATGCAGCCGAAGAAGGCCAGGACCCACTGGGGGCAGTTGTAGGCCCACAGGATGGCCCGATCGCCTTTCTGCAAGCCGCGCTGCTGCAGGAGGGCAGCCACCCTGCCTGCGCCGTCCCAAAGCTGCTGATAGCTCCATTTCCGGTAGCGGAACCCGGGCTTGAAGAAGATCGCCGGACGGCTTCCAAAGCTTGTCGCCGAATCGTGGAGGAATTGCACAAGGGTTTCCGACATGGCTGTCTCCTAGACTACGTATGTTTCTTTTTGGGCGGCAAGAACCACCGTCCGACGGTGAGAGCGATTCCGGGCAACCCGGAGACCTGTCTGGCGGGGGTCTCTTCTGGAAGCTCCGCGAGGTCCGGCGGGATGCCCAGGGCTCTTTGGCTGCCGTAGAGGCGGCTGTAGGTGAAAGACACCTGCGCGCCCCAGAGGAGAGCAATGGAAGCCAGGTATGCCCAGACCATGACCGCCATCAAGGAACCCAGGACGCCGTAGACCAGGTTGAAGCTGCCAAACTCAGCGACGAACCACGTGAAGCCAATCCGCACTGCCTGGAAGAGCGCTGCCCCGACAGCCGCGCCGATCCAGACATCCTTCCATCTCACCTGTGTGTTGGGGATAAGGCGGTACAGCAACAGGAAGACGCCGAAGGTCAAGGCAAGCGCCGCGAGTTCGAGAGCTACCCGCCCGGCAATGCCCCCGCCAAGCCAAGCGGGAGGGCGCGCAACCGGCGAGAACCCGAGAATATTAGTGGTGAAGGCGACCAGCGTGAAGGCAAGGAAGCCAAAGCCCAGGAGCATGATGAGGTCGGTAGCCCGCTCCAGCAGGAAAAAAGGCGGCTTGCCCAGGTGCCAGGTGTGATTGATGCCCTTGCGCACCGCCGAGAACACGGCCGTCCCCGAAAAGAGCAAGCCTGCCGCCGCGACGACGCCCAGGGTCCCCCTGGCGTTCGCCACCTCTCCAATAACGTGGGAAAGGTATTCTCTGGAAACGGGTATGACCTTCGTGATGCTCTGGATTGCCCAATCGTGGCGCTCTGGACTTGGGTTGACATACCCTAGGATGGAGATGGTCGCCAGGGCCAGGGGGAACAGGGAGAAGAGGGCCCAGTAGGCGATGCCCGCCGCAATATACGGACAGTTGTTGCGGGAAAAGTCCATCAGCGCCAGCCGAAGCAACGTAACCGCTTTACCGAGCATGCCCTACTCCTTGCGCGCTGCGGCCATTATGCCAGAGCATCTTTCACACGACAAACTGGATTGGAGGCATGATAGGGCAAGGGAGGAGGCCCACATAGGTGCAGATGTACCGCGCGGCGTAGTCCAGGAGGACCATCCTGGCATCCGTGTGGGACGGGCGGCGCGCGGCTTATTGTCGCTCGCGCCGCAGCAGGCCGTGCTCAGCGGCGAAGGCTGCTGCCTCGCTGCGGCGAGCGAGGCCCAGCTTCTCCAGCAGGCGGCTGACGTGGTTGCGCGCGGTGTTTTCGCTGATGAAGAGCCTGGCGGCGATCTCCTTGTTGGTGAGGCCCTGGGCCACCAGCACCAGGACCTCCCGTTCGCGGTCGGACACGCCTTGTAGGGAACGCTCCTGCTCGTTGGCGGAGAGGCGCGTAAGGCGCTCCAAGACCCGCTTGGTGACGGCGGGGTCCAGCAAGTTTTGGCCCTGGGCCACGGCGCGAATGGCGCGGAGGAGGTCGGCGCGGCCGACATTTTTGAGCAAGTATCCGGATGCGCCGGCCATGATGGACGCTACCACCGCCTCTTCGTCCCCGAAGGAGGTCAGCATCAACACCTGCGCGGCGGGGCGGTCGCTCTTGATAGCGCGGCACGCCTCGATGCCTGTGCCATCGCCAAGGCGCACGTCCATGAGGACGACGTCCGGCGTGTAGACCCTCGCTTTCTGCACTGCTTCGCTTGCGGCGCCCGCCTCGGCGACGACCTCAAGGTCGTCCTCTGCGCCGAGGATGGCTTGCAGGCCGCTGCGGACTACTTCGTGGTCGTCTACTACCATGATCCGTGTGCGCGCCATGTTCTGCTCCAGTGGAAGGTTACTACGATGCTATGGTAGCTCTTACCTGCGTCCCCGTGCCCGGCTCAGAGGTGATGGTGAACGCGCCGCCCGCTTCCTGGGTGCGGTAGCGCATGTTCTCCAGGCCGTGGCCCCGGACAACGTAGTCCACGTCAAAGCCTTTTCCGTTGTCTGCTACGGTCAGGCGCACCTGGCCCGGCAGAAAAGCCAGCGCGACCTCTACCCGGGACGCCTTTGCGTGGCGGAAGACGTTTGCCAGCGCCTCCTGGGTCACGCGGTAGAGGCACGTGGCGGCGGCGATGGGCAGGCGCTGTGGCTCGCCTTCCACGGCAAAAGAAACGGCAATGCCGGAGACCTTGGCGAACTCGTTGACCTGGCTGGCGACCATAGCGTCGGCGCTTTGCTCCCCCGCCATGTAGGGCTTCAGGTCGAAAACGTAGTGCCGGACCTCCAACAGGGCCTGCTTGGAGAGGCCGACGAGTTGCTCAAGCCGCTTGGGCAGGTCCTGCCTCCCCTGGCTGGCCAGCTCCGCGCAGGTCTCCAGGTGCAGGCTGAGCATGTAGATGGACTGGGCCACGCCGTCGTGTATCTCCCGCGCGATGCGGCTGCGCTCCTCCTGGGCGGCCAGATCGGCCTTCTGGAGGGCTAACGCCGCGTTCTGTATGCCGATGGCTATCTGGCCCCCAACGGCTTCGGCCAGGAGGACCAGTTTGTCGCCCGTGACCTGGTTGTCCTTCCCTCCGGCCACCATGACCCCCAACGTCTCATCCCCAACCTTGAGGGGGACGGCTGCCTGCAAGGGGCCTCCGTTCCAGCCTGGCCCCGTGAGCGTGTGGCCCTGGTGCAGGGCGTCCTCCGCCAGGCCAACGTTGATCTCCTCGATGCCGACCGTGGCGGATGCCGGCTCAAGCCTGCCGTTTGCGCCCCTGAAGAGCAGCGCCCACTGGCCGAAGATCCCGGTGGCGCGCATGATCTGTGCCAGACGGGTCAACAGCGCCTGCATCTCCGTGCCGCCGCGCACGAGGTCCTGGGTAAGGGCAAAAAGCATCTGGGTTTCATCCAGCGCCTGCTTGGTGCGGCGGCGTTCCACCTGTAGGGAGCGGAAGAGGCGGCCGAGGTAGAGGACGGCGGCGCCGATGAACACGAGAGAGGCGACGTCCCGGTTGATCTGGCTTCTGTACCCGGGGTCCCCCATGCCAAGGGACCAGGTGAAAACCTCGCCAGCCAGCGCCGCGACGCCGGCGTAGGCCGCGGCGAAGCACAGAGTCAGCACATGTCCCCAACGGTTGGACAAAAGGAAGCTTGGGACCATGAGGCTAGTGACGACGTAGTGGAAGAAGGGGGTGCCCACGCCGCCGGACCAGAAGAGGATAGCCAGGCTGCCGAACATGTCGGCGATGCCGGCCACGAGGAGGTCCCACTGCAATTTGGCGGGGTTGGCGTCCTCAGCGCCGCGCTCCATGCGTGGGCGAAGCACTGTGGTGTACAGGAGGCCGAGGGAAAGCTGGAGCGCCGCGTACATGAGCAGACCGGGCTGGTAGTGACGGTTGCCTTCCGGCGCTGCCTTGAAGTACACCAGCGCGACGGCGAGGAGCCAGGTGAGGCAGCGGAACAGGTAGAAGAAGGCAATAGGATTATCAAAAGCGAACCTGGCTACCAGGGCGTAAGCCTGCCTGGGCTGTGCAACGACGCGCATGACAACCGCCATTTCGTCTCCCAGAAGGTAGGCAGTGAAGCGGACCCCATGCCGTGTGCGGGGTGGTTGCCCTATTCTACTCTGGGAGAAGCGGCGGTCAAGTATGCCGTGCGGCGCCTCTGGCGGCGCTGGCCCTACGCCGGTCTAATCACCTCCTGTCGGGACTTTCCAGATAGCGCAGCAGTTCAGAGTCGGGCTGCAGGACCAGCGTCGTCCTCGCGCCCAGGATGGCCTCATAGGTCTCGATTCGCCGTAGGAATGAGTAGAACTCAGCGTCCTTGGTATGGGCCTGGCCCATGACCTCTGTAGCCAGGGCGTCGCCTTCGCCCCGCAGGACCTGGGCTTTGGCAATGGCGGTGGCCAGGGCGATCTGCCGTTCCTTGTCGGCAGCGGCCCGGATCTCCGCCGCCCTCTCCTGGCCTGTCGCCAGAATGATCTCCCGACCTTTGTCCGCCCCCGCTCGGATTTGCGCCGCCTGCTCCTGGCCTGAGGCAAAGATGACCTGCCGGGCCTTTTCGGTGCCGGCCTGCGTCTCAGTGGCTTTCTCCCTTCCCTCGGCCCGCAGCCCATCAGCAATGACTTTCTGCTCGGCTGTGAGGCTGGCGAGTATGCTGGTCTGCGCGGCAGGCGAGAGGTCAAAGATGTTGAAGCGCACGTCCACCACGTCAATTCCGGAGTCCTTGATGGAATTCCGGACCGACTCCGTGACCGTATTTCGCACGTCCTCTCGCTGGGCGCCCACGACAAGATTGAACGGCCTCCTGGCCACCTCCTGGCGGAGGTGGCCGGTGGCGAAGCTTTCCAGGCGGCCGGCCGCCGTTTCCTCATTCCCCACGGAGGTGTAGAACCGGAGGGGGTCTACTATTCTCCAGCGGATGACCTGGTCCACCATCACCCTTCCCCTGTCCAGGGTGGAGTACTCGCCGGGCTGAGTGTCCCGAGAGAGGATCTGGGTCGGGAATGCAAGGGCTGTTTGAGCAAAGGGGACCTTGAAGTACAGCCCAGCGGTGTTCACCTCGCGGACCGGCCTTCCGAAGTAGAGGACGATGGCCTGTTCCCCCTCTTTCACCACATAGGTTGACTGACAGGCGGCAACGGCGGCGAGGAGGGCGACAAGCGCCAGAGCTATTGCGATTCTGTACCTGTACATGGCTGGAGCTACCTCCCTGAAGGTGTTGGCGTCGGTGTGGGTGTTGGCGCGGGCATAGAGAACAAGGGCGCCAGGGGAAGCAACGGCGAGACGCCTCCCTCTCCCATGTCCAGGACGAAGATGTCGGCATCCCTCAGCGAGCGCTGAACGGCCTCCGTGTAGAGGCGCTCCCGGGTCACCTCGGGCGCCTTGTCATATTCTTCCAGCAGGAGGAGGAAGCGGTCGGCGTCGCCTTTGGCCGTGAGAAGGCGCTGCTCACGGTATGCTTCGGCCTCCATGACCATCCTGGCGGCCTGGCTCCTGGCCTCAGGGGCGGTCCTCTCCCGGTAGGCTTCTGCTTCAACGATCATCTTTGCCGCCAGGCTCCGCGCCTCCGAAGCCGTTCTCTCGCGATAGGCTTCTGCTTCCACAATCATCTTGGCTGCTTCCCCCCTGGCTTCGGGGATGACCCGCTCCAGGTTCGCTTCCGCCTCTTTGATCAGGCGGCTCCTGTCCTCTTCGGCACGCACCACATCCTCAATGGCTGCCCGTACTTCCTGGGGGTGCTCCACAGCCAGGAGTTGCACATCTGTGGCCCGCAGGCCGGATTCGTAGCTATCCATGAGTTCCTGGACCAGGGTCTTGAACTCGCTCTGAACAGTGTCCCTGCCATCACCCATGATGAAGTCCGAAGGATGTCTCCCCACCACGGTGCGCAGGGCAATGGATGCCGTGGTGAAGGCAACCTGCTCGGGCGCTCGCACGCGAAAGAGGTACCGGGCCGGGTCTTCCACCACGTATTGCACCGCCAGTTGCACAGCAACGAGCTTCTCGTCGCTTGCCAGCATCAAGGCGCTCCCCTCGCCGCGGCGCACCTTTCCGACGTCCACCTTGACCACGCTCTGCACGGGCCATGGGAGATGATAGTGGAGGCCGGGACCGGTCAGCCCCGAGTGTCTGCCGAAGGTGAGGGCCACGCCGAACTCTCCCGGCTGGACGGCGTAGAAACTTGAGAACCCCCACCAGGCGGCCAGCAGCAGCGCAACGGCGATCCCGGAACGAATGCCCCAGCGAAGAGCTTTGGCCCGATCAATGTTCCACTGAATGGGAGGCGTCTGGGGCCCGCTTGGCGGCCCTTCAGGTGGTTGTGGGTACTCCATGTCGTCCCTCCTACAAACCAGGACAGCACTTCGCTCTGCTTGAGTCTTCGGTTACTCCACCTGTAACCGCGCCCATGCTACTCCTTCTCCCGTGTCCGGTGAGGGTGCATCTGTACCATTCCTGATTGCCGAACGTACCCATCCGGCGAGATGCTCTGCTCCGTTGAGGCTGTCCACGCTGCGATTAATAGTGTTTATGAACATAAAATGCATGAAAAATTGACAATGCCAGACGCCTTTCGGATAATCGCTAGGAACCCATACCTGGAGAGCAATGCAGTGCGCGTAGCGGTGGAAGTGTACGGCCCATTGAAGAAGTACCTGCGCGACGACCGTCGCGCCATTGAGATGGACGTGCCGGAGGCGACGACGGTCCTGGGGCTTCTCCGGCTTCTCGGCATTGATGTGAATGAACCATGGAACGCCAGCTTGAACGGCACGCTGGCGTATGGCGCTGATCCCCTCACGGAAGGCGCTCTCGTCCTTTTCTTTCCTCCCATCAGTGGTGGTGAACGGCGTTAGGCCGGCAATCAAAGGAGTGTGCAATGGCTCAAGGGGTGACTGGAAAGATCCTGCGGGTGCATCTGGGTGAACGCCGCGTCTGGGTGGACGAGCCTGACGACTTGTTCTACCGGCGGTACCTGGGAGGCGCGGGCATTGTGGCGTACTACCTCCTGAAAGAGATGAAGCCGGGCGTTGCACCCCTTTCCCCGGATAACCTGCTGGTATTCGGCCTGGGGCCCATGACCGGCGCGCCGGTGCCGGGGGGATCGCGCAACTGCATCGGCGCGAAGTCGCCCCTGAGCGGGGGCATGGCCAAGAGCGAGGTGGGCGGGTTCTTCGGCGCGGAGCTGAAGAAGGCCGGCTATGACAGCCTTGTCGTCGAAGGGAAGGCTGCCTCGCCGGTGTATCTCTGGATCCACGACGGGCAGGTGGAGATCAAGGATGCCCACAACCTGTGGGGCAAGACGGTGGTTGAGACGCAGGAGCTCATCGAGGCGGAGCTGGGCCAGCGGTTCGTGCGCACCGCCACTATCGGCCAAGGCGGCGAGAGCATGGCGGCGATTTCGTGCATCATGACCGACATGCGCAACGCCGCCGGCCGTGGCGGCCTGGGCGCGGTGATGGGGTCGAAGAACCTGAAGTGCGTCGCCGTGAAGGCGCGCGGCGTGCCGAAGGCGGCGGACCAAGAGAAGCTTCTGAGCATGGCCAAGTGGTTCAACAACAACTACATGAACATCGGCGCTGCAGGCAGCTTCCACGAGCTGGGCACCGGCAACATCGCTCTCATGGTCGGCGGGAACTCCATCGGGAACTTGCCCGTGCGCAACTGGGGCGACGGCTCCTTTGAGACCGTGGACAAGATCACCGCCGATGCGGTCAAAGAGCAGTACCGCGTGGGAATGGAGGCGTGTCCCGCCTGCCAGGTCCGCTGCAAGAAGGTGGTGGAGCTGGAAAACGAGCGCTTCAAAGTGGACCGAAGGGGCGGCGGCCCGGAGTACGAGACGCTGGCCTCCTTCGGCTCCTTCCTGGGCATAGACGACCTGGCCGCCGTGTGCAAGGCCAATGAGCTGTGCTCACTGTATTCCCTGGACGTCATCTCCACCGGCGGCAGCATCGCCTTCGCAATGGAGTGCTTCGAGAAGGAGATACTGACGCCGGCCGACACCGGCGGAATAGACCTGCGTTTCGGCAATGCGGACGCGATGCTGCAGGTTATTGACCTTATCGCCCACCGGAAGGGCATCGGCGACATCCTGGCGGATGGCAGCCGGAAAGCTGCGCAGCGCATTGGTCGCGGGGCGGAAGAGTACGCCATGCAGGTCAAGGGCGTGGAGTTCGGCATGCACGAGCCGCGCCTGAAGCAGGGGCTGGGCCTCATCTACTCGGTGGCTATGAACGGCGCCGACCATGTCGTGGGCATTCATGACACCGCCTTCACGCAGGAAGGGGCAGGCATGGCGGGCGTGCGGGCGCTAGGCAACCTGGACCCGCTGCCGGCAAACGACCTGAGCGCCGCAAAGGTCTCTATGGCGCGGAACGTCCACCTGAAGAACCTGTTCACCGACTCGCTCGCCATGTGCCAGTTCGTCCCCTGGACGTTCAACCAGCACGTGGAGCTGCTGCAGGCGATGACCGGGTGGGACTACACGACGGTGGAAGCCATGAAGCTGGGCGAGCGCGTGGCGACGATGGGCCGCGCATTCAACATCCGCGAGGGGCTGACCGCAGCCGACGACCATCTGCCCAAGCGGTTCTTCGAGCCGACGCCCAGGGGCGCGCTCAAGAATACGCCCATCAACCCTGAGGCCATGGAACAGGCCATTCACACGTTCTACGGCATGATGGGTTGGGATGCCGAGACGGGAGTGCCTACCCAGGAGAAGCTTGCCGAGCTGGGCATTAGCTGGGTGGGCCAACAGATGGCGGCGAAGTAGCCCTACCTCAGTCCCTCTCTCACAAGGAGCGGGAGCTTTCTCGTAGTAGTCCTGGACCCTTAGAATCTGGTCTAGCCAGCGACGGGCCGCTGCCGCGGCCCTGCGGCAGGCAATGGTGGTGAGAGATTCTTCGCGAGGCGGAGCGTAGTTGGGAGCGAAGGCTGGTTGACCACCTCGCTCTAGAATGACAAGGCGGCTCGCCCTGGAAACACATCGCGGGCCATGCGTTCACAAGCTCTCGGTCGTCACGCCGTGGCGTGTGACCACTGGAAGTCAATGAAAGGATCCCTACATGACGGTACAAGGGCTGACCGGGAAGATTCTCAGAGTGCATCTGGGCGAGCGCCGGGTCTGGGTAGAGGAGCCTGACGACTTGTTCTACCGCCGGTACCTGGGAGGCGCCGGCTTTGTCGGCTACTACCTGCTCAAAGAGATGAAGCCCGGCGTAGACCCCCTTTCGCCGGACAACGTCCTGGTTTTCGCGCTGGGGGCAATGACCGGAGCACCCATTGCAGGCGCGTCGAGGAACTGCATCGGCGCCAAGTCGCCGCTCAGCGGCGGCATCGCCAAGAGCGAGGTGGGCGGGTTCTTCGGCTACGAGTTGAAGCGCGCCGGCTACGACACGCTCATTGTCCAGGGAAAGGCCAACACGCCGGTATACCTCTGGATCCACGAAGGGGAGGTGGAGATCAAGGACGCGGGCAACCTGTGGGGCAAGAACGTCTTCGAGACGCAGGAGCTCGTTGAGGCGGAGCTGGGCCAGCGGTTCGTGCGCACCGCCACTATCGGCCAGGCCGGCGAGAACCTGGATGCCATCGCCTGTATTATCACGGACATGCGGAACGCCGCCGGACGGGGTGGCCTGGGCGCGGTCATGGGTTCGAAGAACCTGAAGTGCGTGGCGGTGAAGGGGCGCAACGTGCCTCAAGCGGCGGACCGTGAGAAGCTGCTGGAGATGGCCAAGTGGATGAACACCAACTACATGAACGTGGGCAATGCGGGCGGCATGCACGAGTTGGGCACGGGCGCCAAGGGCGGCATGGTGGGCGGCAACGCCCAGGGGAACCTGCCTGTCCGCAACTGGGGCGACGGTTTCTTTGAAGGGGTGGAGAAGATCACCGCCGATGCCGTCAAGGACAACTACCGGGTTGCCATGGAGGCGTGCCCTGCCTGCCAGGTCCGCTGCAAGAAGGTTGTGGAGCTGGAGAACGAGTTCTTCAAGGTAGACCGCAGGGGAGGAGGCCCGGAGTACGAGACGCTGGCTGCTTTCGGCTCTTTCATGGGCATAGACGACCTGGCAGCGATCTGCAAAGCCAACGAGCTCTGCTCGATGTATTCCCTGGACACCATCTCCACCGGCGGCGTCATCGCCTTTGCCATGGAGTGCTTTGAGAAAGAGATCCTCACCCCACAGGACACGGAAGGACTGGACCTCCGGTTCGGCAACGCCCGAGCGATGCTGCAAGTCATAGACATGATCGCGCACCGGCAGGGCATCGGGGATGTTCTGGCGGACGGCAGCCGGAAGGCGGCGCAGCGCATCGGGCGCGGGTCTGAGGAGTACGCCATGCAGGTCAAGGGCGTGGAGTTCGGCATGCACGAGCCGCGCCTGAAGCAGGGCCTGGGCCTCGCCTATTCCGTGGTGGCGACCGGCGGCGACCACATGTCCGGCATGCACGACACAGCCTACACGCAGCAAGGCCGGGCGATGGAGGCGATGCACCAGTACGGGATACTGGACCCGCTGCCCGTCAACGACCTGAGTCCCGCCAAGGTAGCCATGGTGAAGAGCGCTCATATCCACAGGATGTTCGGCGATTCGCTGATCAACTGCACCTTCGTGCCCTGGACGCTGAACCAGCAGATCGAGATGCTGAACGCTCTGACCGGCTGGGACTTCTCAGCAATGGAGGCGATGAAGGTGGGCGAGCGCGTGGCCACCATGAACCGCGTTTTCAACCTGAGAGAGGGCCTGACTGCAGCAGACGACCATCTACCCAAGCGGTTCTTCTCGCCTACGCCCAGGGGTGCGCTCAAGAACACCGCGATTGACCCGGCGGCGATGAGCGAGGCCATCCATAACTTCTACAGCCTGATGGGATGGGACAAGGAAACAGGCGTGCCCACACCGGAAAAGCTGGGCGAGCTGGGCCTTGGCTGGGCAGCGGCCCAGCTTCCAGCCTAGGGAGATTGGCAAGCGGGCAAACAGGCAATGGGATCGGAAACGTAGGGCGCAGCATGCTGCGCCCTACTCCTGCTCCTGCGCGTGGGCGGTATACTATACTGGTGTGCGGCGAGCGGCTGCTCTGAAGCCTGTGGATTGCACTCGCCGGCGCCATTCCTCTCGGGAGCTTCGTTTGCCAGAGCTGTTCAATGTCCTGCCCCCGCAAGCGGCGAAAGACCTCTTCTGCGGGCGGCTTTCGCCTCTCCCCGGCGAAGAGCGCATCCCTACGTGGGACGCCCTTGGCCGCATCTGCCGCCGCGACATCTTCTCCCCCAGCAACCTGCCGGCGTTTTCACGCTCTACTATGGACGGCTATGCAGTGCGCGCCAGGGACACGTATGGCGCGTCGGAAGGCATTCCCGCGTACCTGACCGTTGCCGGTGAGGCGCCGATGGGCCGCGCCCCGGAGTTCGCCCTGGCTTCCGGCCAGGCGGCGCTGGTGCATACCGGCGGCATGTTGCCTGAAGGCGCGGATGCCGTTGTCATGGTGGAGCAGACGCAGCAGGCGGAGGCTGGGACGGTGGAGGTGCTGCGGCCTGTTGCGCCGGGGGAGAACGTGATCCAGGTCGGCGATGATGTCAAAGAGGGCGCGTTGCTTGCGCCGGCCGGCCGGTGGCTCAGGCCCCAGGACATCGGCGGGCTGGTGGCCGTAGGCATCACGAGCCTGCCGGTAGCGCCACGGCCAAAGGTCGCGCTCATTGCCACGGGCGATGAACTGGTAGGCCCTGGCGAGAGCCTTCGCCTGGGCCAGGTCCGCGACATTAACACGTATACTATTTCGGGCCTTGTCCAGCGGGCCGGTGGAACGCCGGTTTCGCTAGGGATCGTCCCCGACGACCGCGAGGCGCTGCGGAGGACGGCTCAGGCGGGGCTTGATCAGGCGGACATGGTGGTCATCTCTGCGGGCAGTTCTGTGAGCACGCGGGACATGACTGCTGAGGTCATCGCCTCGCTGGGTGAGCCGGGCGTGCTGGTCCATGGCATCGCCATCAGGCCGGGCAAGCCGACCATTCTGGCCATTGCTCAAGGAAAGCCCGTCGTGGGCTTGCCGGGCAACCCCGTATCCGCCATGGTCGTCTTCGAGCTGCTTGTCACTCCAGCCCTGCATAAGCTGGCCGGCTGCGTAGACCCTCCAGGCCGCTCCAGGGTGGAAGCGTACCTGGCGCGGAACATTGCATCCATCGCGGGCAGGGAAGACCACGTGGCCGTGCGCCTGGAGCAGAGGAATGGGGCAACGTGGGCCGTGCCGGTTTTCGGCGAGTCCAACCTCATCACCACGCTCATGAAGGCGGATGGGACGGTGGTTGTGCCGCTGGACAAGCTGGGGCTGCCGGAAGGCGAAAAAGTCACTGTGGACCTGTTTGGAGCTGGATAGCCGTGCATCGTGACGTGTACCTGGAAGACATCCCGCTGGAGGAGGCCGAGGCCCGGCTGTGGGCGGCGCTGGAGGAAAGCGGTTTCCTGCGTCCCACCAAGGTAGAGGAAGTCCCGCTGGAAGAGGCGGCAGGCAGGGTCACCGCCGGCCCCGTCTGGGCGCAGACCTCTTCGCCTCACTATCACTCTGCCGCCATGGACGGCGTGGCCGTGCGGGCCGAGGACACCTACGGCGCTTCACGAACGTCCCCCAAGCGCCTGGCGCTGGGGGAACAGGGCCAGTGGGTGGACACGGGAAACGCCATTCCCCCGCAGTTCAACGCCGTTATCATGGTGGAGGATGTCCAGCGGATTGGAGAGCAGGAGATCGAGATACTGGCGTCGGTGGCTCCGTGGCAGCACATTCGCCCACTGGGGGAGGACATGGTGGCCACGGAGCTGGTGCTGCCGGAGAACCACACGATTCGCGCCACGGACATAGGGGCCATGGCCGCCGCCGGCCTGGTCCGAGCGCCGGTCCGCAAGCGTCCGCGAGTTGCGGTCATTCCCACGGGGTCGGAGCTGGTCCCGCCGGGAAGCGCCCTGCAGCCCGGAAAGATCATCGAGTCCAACTCCCTTGTTATGGCGCAGCTCGCGAAAGACTGGGGCGCAGAGCCAACGCGGTGGCCTATCGTTCGGGATGACCTGGAAGCCATTCAGTCCGCGGTGCAGAGCGCCCTTGCAACCCATGACGTTGTGCTGATAAACGCCGGCTCCTCCGCAGGGTCCCACGACTACACAGCTCGCGTGATCCAGTCTCTGGGCCGGCTCCTCGTGCATGGCATCGCGATACGTCCCGGCCATCCCGTTGTCATCGGCATCGTGCAGGGGAAGCCCGTGCTGGGCATCCCTGGCTACCCTGTCTCCTGCGTCCTTGTCATGGAGCTTCTGGTGAGGCCTCTCCTTCAGAGGCTGCTTGGCGCGGCCTCCGGGCCACGGCCGGCAGTGCCTGCGGTGATGACGCGCAAGGTGCTCTCGCCCTTAGGGCAGGACGAGTTCCTGCGGGTCAAGGTGGGCAAGGTGGCGGGGCGATACGTGGCGACGCCGCTGGCCAGAGGCGCGGGCGTCATGATGTCCCTGGTGCGGGCGGAAGGCATGGTGCGCATCCCAAGGTTTTCCGAAGGGGTGAATGCGGGAGAAACGGTTGAGGTGGAGCTGCTGCGCCCTGCCTACGAGGTGGACAACACCATTGTCGCAATTGGCAGCCATGACATGACGCTGGACCTGCTGGCAAGCGAGATGCGACGCGAGCACCCCAATGTCAGCCTCTCGTCGTCCAACGTAGGCAGCCTGGGCGGGCTGCTGGCCCTGCAGCGTGGGGAGGCGCACGTGGCGGGCATCCACTTGCTGGACGAGGTGAGCGGCGAGTACAACGTCGCGTACGTGAGGCGGATGCTGGCGGGCAGGCGTGTGACGCTGGTAAACCTGGTCTACCGGCAACAGGGGCTGATGGCGCCAAGGGGGAACCCCTTGGGGATCACGAGCCTGCGGGACCTGGCGCGCCCAGAGGTGGCCTTCATCAACCGGCAGAGAGGGTCGGGGACACGCGTCCTGCTGGACTTTGAGTTGAAGAAGATCGGCCTGCAGCCTGAGGCCATCCGGGGATACGAGCGCGAGGAGTTCACACATACCGGCGTGGCCGCAGCGATTGCCAGCGGCAGCGCCGGCGTGGGCCTGGGCATCCTGGCGGCGGCCCGCGCCCTTGGGCTGGACTTCGTTCCGCTCTTGGAGGAGCGCTACGACCTGGCTATTCCTGCCGAAGAGTACGAGTCCTCGCTGCTGGCGCCCCTTCTTGCGATGGTCAGGAGCACGGCATTCCGGAAGAAGGTGGAGGAGCTTGGAGGCTACGATGCCTCGAGCATGGGCGAAGTGGTGGCCACGTTTGGGCCGTAGCGACCTGCGCGTGATCTCGCTGCAACGCCGACACCAATAATAGAAGGAGGCTCCGTGCGGAGCCTCCTTCACTTGCTCAGTTGGTCCTACTTCTTCTTGGGGGCTGGCTTTTTCGCCATTTTGAGCCATCTCCTTCCTTTCAGGTTTCTTGAGGGGAAAACCCTAGGAAGAGGCGAGGCCCCTTACTTCTTCTTGGGAGCTGGCTTCTTGGCCATTTCGGCGACGCTCCTCCTTCCAGTTGGATGGCCTGATAAGGCGTTGGGCTAGGAGCCTCGACGAGCTTGGCATCCTAGCGACTCTTCTGGTCAAGCCGATGCCCTGGACCGCAAGACCGTTCTGTTGCACAGGACCGCGGCATGGGCGCCCCACGTTTCATTTCTCCAGTCATTTTACCACGCAAAAAGGAGGAGGGAAGGTATTTTGATGGGTTTCTTTCTCAAGTTTGGTCAGATTGGCCAACGGCCGATTCGAGAGGGAAAAGAAGAAGGCCCCTTGCGGGGCCTTCTTCCGTGATGCCGTTACCCTTACTTCTTCTTGGGGGCGGGCTTGCTGGGCTGCTTTGCCATTGTAAGCCATCTCCTTCCGGAAAGATGCGATTGGATGTTTGGTTGTAGGAGAGTCTGCTCCCTTACTTCTTCTTGGGGGCGGGCTTGCTG
>JACQUI010000196.1 GCA_016210395.1 Chloroflexota bacterium
CCGCAATCTCTCCGTCTCAACGGCTTGGGTCTGGCTCACGGAAGGGCGAATGCTCCTCCGACGACTCACAGCCACGCCACCTTAGTTTGTCCACACCTTCTGAGCCATGACGGCAGTCAGGCGAAGCACCCAAGGCGGTGGAACATTGCTGCGTGACGCGCCTGCCGGAATGTCATGCTTTCCTGAGCACAGGCCCTAGATTCTTCACGATGCTTCGCTCGTTCAGAATGACAATGCAGAGCCGTGTGTCGAACCCTACATTCCTTGCGAAATGCGCTCACCAGCCAAGTTCACCACGGCTTTTGAGACACGCTGAAGGTGTCCGCCCCTTCTTATAGTCTCCCAGCCACGGCAAGGTCGTACATGAGAAACACGCCGAAGCCGATGCTTGCCGTCCCCGCGACCCCTGCCACCATCCTGTTGATACGCTGGTACTGCCCGGTGATGGCAAAGGGGACGCCCAGCACCAGTGTGATCACGCCCATGGATATGATAGTGCCAAGGCCAAAGAGCAGGATGTACCAGATGCCGATCCAGAAGTTGTTGATGGCGTCACTGGCCAGCACCGCCAGCATCACGGCGGCGCTCCCCGCCATGCCGTGGACGATGCCGATGAGGTAGGACTTCAGGCGGAAGAACGGCCGGCCGGGGCTGAAGAAGTGATGGACGCCCTCCCTGCGGGAGTCCGCCGTTTCTTCGTTCTGGCCGTGGGCGTGAATGTGCGCGTGGGGATGCTCCTCCTCCAGGTGCTCGTGCAGGTGGAGGCGCTTCTTTCGCAGGTTCCAGAAGACCTGGACGCCCAGGAAAACGAGCATGATGCCGACACCGAACTCCAGGTACGGGGCGGCCGCCTCGTATTGGTGCATGATGCGGCCCTTCAGGAGCAGGATCGTGGCGCCCAGCAGAAGGAGCGGCGTCGTGTGCCCCAGGCCCCACGATGCGCCCACCCAGATGCCCCGCCACGCGTTCCTGTACTCGCTCACGATCGTGGATATGGCCACCACATGGTCCGCGTCCGTGGCGTGCTTCAGCCCAAGCAGAAGCCCCAGCCCAAGGGCGACCAAAGCCGTCGAGTCCATGTTGCCTCCCTGTTCGCCGTTTCCGGCGGCTTGCCGGAAACCCGGATTTCTTCCCGCTCACCGCCCTGTCTGCGCGCACCGGCTGCATAGCCCGCCGATGGCGAAGTGCTCCAGGTCAGGCTCGAAACCGAACTCCTGCACCAGGTGGTCTCGGAACTCCTGCAGGTACGTCGGGTTGAAGTCGAAGGCGTTGCCGCACCCTCGGCATACCATGTGGTGGTGCATGTCCGTTTGCAGGAGCTCGTACCGCGCCGACCCGCCGGCGTCCAGCTCCGTAACCAGGTGCAGCTCCTTCAGGACCTGCAGCGTGCGGTAGACCGTCGCCACGTCTATGTACGGGTAGCCCTCGTGGACGCGCCGGTACAACTCGTCCACGCCGATGTGGCCCGGGCGCGCCGCCAGCGCGGCCAGGACCATCACCCGCTGCGGGGTGAGCCTGTAGCCGGCGCCCTTAAGCTGTTCCAGCGCGTTGCCATGTCGTGTCATAGCTTATTGCAACCGTTTGCAGTTGTGATTTTATCGCAGTTGCGGAAGTTGTCAACTGGCCGGGTCCCCCAGATCCACCGCCTAAATGAAGAGAAGACCTCGTTGGCGCCCTTTGGTGGAAGGGGCTAAGATGGCGGCTGTTGAGACCGAGCCATTGAACCAACGAGGTGTCGTCATTATGCCGCAAGGCGTCCTTCCCTTCCAGTACCAAGCGGAGCCCACGGGCAAGGGCTTGACTGCCCTGGCCGGCATAGGCGTGTACTTGGACTTCCTGTACGGCATCGGCCTCCCTCAGGTTGCCGACGATGCCATCGGCCTCAGGAAGCACCAGGGCTACCGAGACGGCCAGATGGTGGTGGCTCTCCTGCTCCTGAACCTGGCCGGTGGGGAGGCGGTCCAGAGCCTGGAGACCTTGGAAGCGGATGAGGGGCTGATGGCGCTGGTGCGCCACGCGGAGAGGCGGTGGGCAGCCCCTGGGACAGTGGCCACGGACCGTGGCCGCTTCCGGCGGGGGCGGCAGCGGACCCTGCCTTCCGCATCCGCAGTGTTTCGGTATCTGGAACATCTGGCGGGAGTGGAGAGCACCCCGCGCGTGGCGGGCCAGGCGGTGATCCCGCCGCCGTCGCCGGGACTCCTGGGGCTGCGGGCGGTCAACACCCACCTGGTGGGGGAGGTCCAGCGGTTGCGCCCTTGCCGGACGGCCACGCTGGACATGGATGCCAAGTTGGTGGAGACGGGGAAGGCGGAGGCGCTGTACAGCTACAAAGGGACCAGGGCCTACCAGCCGCTGCAGACCTACTGGTCCGAGCAGGACC
>JACQUI010000175.1 GCA_016210395.1 Chloroflexota bacterium
CCCTTCAGGTCCTCGAAGGTCAGGGCTTGCCTGGTCGCCGCCCTCAGGATCGTCACCATCGGACTTCCCTCCCTCTATCACCTGGAGCCGCCTCCTGGCGCTCCGGCGGCCACAGTGTATACACGAGGGTATACCTGTCAAGGCGTTTGGGGCCTCAGTTTGGGCGCAGTTTTCGGGCGGGCCGCGCTCCTGCTCCCAGGCCAGGGCAGAGCGCACCATGCTGGCCAGTATCTTCACCAGGGGCTGGCTTTCCCTGGGCACTGGCCCCGGTCCTGGCGGCAGTGGCTGGGCTACCATCTAGGCCGCCCCCTCCCTGGCCTGTCCTGAGCCTGCCAAAGGAGCCTGCCCTGAGCCCGTCGAAGGGGCCTGGGCGTCCAGCAGGCGCTTGAGGGTCGCATAGCCGATCCCCCAGCTCCCTGGCCGCCCGGCGCCGCGACAGAGAGCCTGCCTGAAGGCGCTCCAGAATAGCTCCAAAATCGCGGGAGAAGCCCCGCCGCTCGGATACCCTCGGACGGCCTATGCGCTTGCCCTGGCGCCTGGCTCTCTCCATGCCCGCCTTGACCCACTCGCGTATCAGCTCCAACTCGAACTCCGCCAGGGAAGCCAGGAGGTTGAGCAGCAGCCTGCCCAGTGCCGTCGAGGTATCAAACTGCTCCCGCAGGCTCTTGAAGCTGACGCCTACCGTCTCCCAGGCTGCTAAGGTATCGTGCATATGCTTGACGCTGCGGAAGGCCCTATCGAGCTTGAAAACCAGCACCACCGTAAACCGCCTCTTGGCCGCGTCATCCAGGAGGTCGCGCCAGGCCAGCCGGCGGGCGATGTCGTTGGCGGAGACCTGGTCGACATACTCGCGGTGGACCTCCCAGCCCTGGGCCTGGCAGAAGTCCCGCAGGGGCAGGAGCTGGGTCTCGGGATTCTGCTCCCGATCGCTGGTGCTGACGCGGGCGTAGACGGCGACCTTCATGGTCTTGCCTCCAGCCGCTCCAGCACCTCGCGCACGTAGCCCTGGTCGTTGATGAAGAGCCGGGCGTGGCGGCCATCCTTTGGGCAGACCAGCATGATGAAGGTCTTCTTGCGCTTGGCCTTGCGGGACCTTGCCAGCCGGACTTGCAGGGGCTCCTGGCAGACGGGGCAGGCGATGGGGTTCACGACGCCCTCCGCCTATACGCTCGCGTATAGGCGCCACCAGATTCGAGAAAGGTCCGTCAGAGATGGTAGAGGGCCAGGCCCCGGCGGTTGGGGTTGCCGCCCTCGCCGTCTGACACCTCGGCAAGGAAGGGAGCCAGCGCTTCCTCCACCACCTCCAGCTGGGCGGGGGTCAGCTGGGCCTGGAAGTGCCTGAGCCGGGCGGCCTGCAGCTGCTCGAAGGCTCGGAGTCGCTCGGCAATGTCCTCTTGCCCAATTGACACCAGGGCCGTCAGCGTTGCGGTTGTCTCCGGGAGGAGGGCTAGGACTTCTTGCTGGGGGATGCTGGCCAGCACTTCTCTGAGCAACTCGCCTCGCAGGCCGGCATTGTCACTGCCGCCGATATGGTTCAAGCTCTGGCTTAGCAGCCGCGCCTGGGCGTCATCGGCCTCGACTACTACGGCGTTAGCCGTGGCGACGCCCAGCTCTTGGAGCACCGCTAGGCGCTGATTGCCGCCGATAGTCTCATAGCCATCGCCAAGCCGGCGTACGACCAGGGGAACGACCAGCCCGAAGCGCTGGATGGAGCGCCTTAGCCGGGCGCGCATGTCGGCGCCCTGCTCGTTGGCGTTCCAGCGGGCAGGCCTGATCTGCTCGATAGGCAGCTCCACGATGGTCACTGGGCGTCCTCCTGTCTCGGATAGGGCAAGATGGGCCTTGCAAGCCGTGCAGCCCAGGAGCGGTCCACGCAGGCCAGATAAGTGTGCTTCGCCTCCTGACGCACCAGCTCTAATTGGACGCCGTGGGCGGCGAAGTGCCGACGGCTGTGGCTGCCGAACGCGTGGCTCAGGGAGCGGCTATGCAGCATGGAGCCGTCCGGCAGCCGGTAGCGCGGCATGCTGTCGCTCAAGCCCACGTAGGCGAAGCCGGCCGCTCGGTAGACGACGCCGCTGTGGCCGACCTGGGGGTCTGAATAGGCCACCAACGCTTTGATAGTGGACTGGTGACGCCGCAGCAGGCGCACCACGATCGCCAGTACGCGGCTCTCCGAGTTGCGGCCCAGGCGGTCGTCGAGCCACAGGCGGCTGAGGTCGACGACCTGCTCTTGCTTCGCCTCAAGAAACAGCCTGTGGATATTGGCAGGGCCCACGGCCAAGACTGCCACGCCCAGCAGCTGATTCCCAGCGAAGGCGCCAATGTCCAGCAAGGAGCCGCCAGGGTAGGAGCGCAGGTAATGTTTGTGCTCGCAGAGCTGGCGCGCAGCAGCCCGCGGTATCGGGCGCAACAGGATGTCTCTGGGCTCCCAGACAGGTTGGAGCGCCGGGGTCGGAGTCGCACCGCCGCCTGCCCGCTGGGATGCGGGCCGTGCTCCTGGTACACCACCGGCGCGGGTAGCGTTGGGCGCCTCTGCCTCTAGCCCTTGACGTTTGCCAGCGTGCATGGCTCAATGATTGCAGGTTGGCGAGGGAGTTGAGCGCGCGCTTAGCGCACGCTTGGCGCGCACTTACGGAGGCCAGGATGGACGGGCCGATGGCGGAGATGCACTCAAGGGGACGCCAGTTCCCAGAGATCATCCAGGTCCACGCGATCTTGGGCCAGCGGGCCATCGCGCGCGGCCTGCTGTCTGAGGCGAGCTTGCAGAGCCAGCTCAGCGAGCTGGCCCGCGAGCATGGGCTCACGGCCTGGCCGACGGCTGCGACGACGAGGCGGTGGGCGCTGGAGATCCGGGACTACCCCGAGCAAGCCCTCAGCTTGGGAATAGTTCCTGGCGCGGCGTTACGACCCTGGGCCCGGGCGATGTTGACCACCGGATCCGGCGCGGCCGCATTGCACCAGTCGCAACCTTTGACCACGAGCCGCCAGGCCGACCTGGGGACTGCTCTGGTCGAAGCAGCAGCCTTGTTGGCGTGTGTTATCTGGGGATCAAAGTGCTGCAATGGCTGTTCAGCGCCCCCTCGTCCGCTCCAGCCGCTCCACCTGCTCCACCTGCTCCACCTGCGGCATAACCTATGCGCCGACTGCTTCCGAGCCCCGACCACCAAGCTCAAACGGAGCGGCCCATCCTATCCTTGTACGGGTACCCCCTCAAGTAGTTGACCACCGTTCCCCGCGTCACGCCCAGGGCATCGGCGATCTGGCTATAGGAGGCTCCGCCTGCCCGCATGGCCTTAGCCCGCTGGGCCTTCTCCTGGGGCGGCATGGCCTGGGC
>JACQUI010000190.1 GCA_016210395.1 Chloroflexota bacterium
CCCTCACCCTGGCCCTCTCCCGTCGAGGGAGAGGGGAGCGCGTTATCCCTGGCGGTGCGTAGGGGCGCAGCATGCTGCGCCCCTACGGTCGCATCTGTAGATCCACCTTCGCCCCCATCAACGGCCGTAGGGGCGAGGTCTCCTCGCCCGTCCTCTCCCTCTCGCCCGTCGCTTCCGCCATCCGTCTCCCCTGTATCGCCCTTCAGCCGCTCCGCCAGCCGCCGGAAGCGCCGCCGCAGCATCTCTTGCATCATCGAGTAGTCGTCCACGCCCTGCACGCTCTTGATCTGGAAGCGGCGGTAGTGGCTGTTCTTGGGCCGCCCGCCCTCGAAGACGACCATCGAGCCGACAGGGTTGGTGCCCTGGATGTTGGAGATGTCGTAGCACTCCATGCGCAGCGGCAGGCGCGGCAGGTTCAGGGCGTCGGCCACCTCCTGGACCGCCTGCTGCAGGTTCTCCGAGTCCGACTGCCACTTGATGGCCCGCTGCTTCAGGCCCTGGGCGGCGTTTTCCGCGGCCATGCTCGCCAGGCGGCGCTTCTTGCCCCGCTCCGGCGCGTGCAGGCGCACCCGCTGGCCCCGCTTGCGCGACAGCCACTCCTCAATGACCGGCGCTTCTTCTCCCACCGGGTGCTGCGTGACAAGCTCCCTGGGAATGTGGGGCGCGGAGTCATAGAACTGCTTAACGAACGTTGCCATGACCTGGGAAGGGCTGCTGTCCTGAGTGCCCTCCATGAGGAAGTGGTCGCGCCCGATGAGCTTGCCGTGGCGGATGAAGAAGACCTCCACCCACGTCTCGCTGCCGCTGGAGGCCATGCCCAGCACGTCCTGGTCCTCCTGGCCACCGCCGGAGTCCACATTCTGCTGCTCATTCACCCGCTCAATGGCGCGGACCTGGTCGCGCAGGATGGCGGCGCGCTCGAACTGCAAGGCGTCGGATGCCTCCTGCATCTTGCGCCGCAGGTCTTTCAGGACAGCCTCCGTCTTGCCTTCCATGAACAGGATCACCTGGTTGACGACCTCCCGGTACTCCTCCTTGTTCACGTAGCCGGTGCAGGGGGCCACGCACCGGTGGATGAAGTACTCCAGGCAGGGCCGCTCCTCGTCGCCGGTGATGGCCTTGGTGCAGGAGCGGTAGGGGAAGAGCTTCTTTAACAGGGCAAGAGTGGTGCGCACCGAGCCGGCGCTGGCGTATGGGCCGAAGTAGCGCGCGCCGTCCGGCTTGAGGCGGCGCGTGAAGTAGACCTGCGGAAACTCCTCGGTCAGGTCAATCTTGATGAAGGGGTAGGTCTTGTCGTCCTTAAGGCGGGCGTTGTAGGGTGGCTTGTGCCGCTTGATGAGGGTGTTTTCCAGGATCAGCGCCTCCGCCTCCGTGTCCGTCACCAGGTACTCGAAGTCGGCGATCTGGCTCACCATCTGGCGGATGCGCGGCTCCAGGCCGGTGGGCGAGCCGAAGTAGTTGCGCAGGCGGTTGCGCAACACCGCGGCCTTGCCGACGTACAGCACCTCGCCTGCGGCGTCCCGCATGGTGTAGACGCCCGGTTGGAGGGGCGTGGCGGCCAGGCGCTCCGAGATGGCTTCAGCGGTGAGAGTCATGGATGTGTGTCAACGAGGGGTTGGGATGCCCAGTTCACGACAAATCTTTTTCACAAGGAAGTCAGCTATTTCCCGATGCCTTGGGATTGCAGCGTATGCCCCTGTCACAAGGTTGCGATACCATGTATGTTTGTTTCCCTCTCGGACAAGCTTGCAGTCTTGGGCGGCAAGGTAGGCAACCAGATCGCGGCGCTTCACGCTGCCTTGCCTTCCAGCGTGACCTCTATCTCCTCTGTCCTCCTGTTTATGCCGAACACTGCCTGCGGGTCTATCTCCGCAAGCTCTCTCAAGGCAATCACAAGGCTTTCTCTGGCCGCCTTCAGTGTGCGTTCCTGGGCGTTCACGCCGGGGACCTCAGGGACGTAACCCACGTACCACTTGCCATGCTTCTCGAACACGGCATGAAACTTCAGCTTCTTTTCCATTCTTTCTTGCCTTTCTCGCGGTCGGCTGGGATACTCATTCTACCATCCGGCTGCTCTCCAGCGGCTTGTTTACGAATAGCCTTCCCCCGTATCATGCTTCTAGCCCTTGGCGGCGCGTTCCAGTGTTCCCCGTTCGTGGTGAGGGTGTCGAACCACAAACGGCCCCTGGCAACCGCCTTCGCCACGGCGCAAGCCTTCACATTGTCAGGAGCCTATGCCAGACCAGCAAATCGCCGTCCTCATTGACTACGAAAACGTCGGCCCCAGCGCCATCCAGTGGGTGCTGGACCAGGTCTCCGACCTGGGCCGCGCCACCGTCAAGCGCGCCTACGCCGACTGGGTCGCCATGCGCGACCAGGCCAATCACATCGTTGAGCTGGGCGTGGAGCCGGTGCAGCTCTTCCGCGTTACCCGTGGCGGCAAGAACTCCAGCGACATGCGCCTGGTGATTGACGCCATCGAGCTGCTGTACCAGTCGCCCGTGGACACATTCGTCGTCGTCTCGTCCGATAGCGATTTCGTACCCCTGGTGCGCAAGCTGCGCTCCGCCGGAAAGACCGTCATCGGCGCCGGGCGCAAGGCAACGGTGCCCCGCGCGCTGGTTGCCTCCTGCGACCGCTACTTCTACCTCGATCAGCCGGAGGAGCTGGGGACCCCCCAACGGCAGGCCCAGCAGCCGCGGCAGGAGGAGTCCCTGCTGGTCCGCGCCGTCCGCGCCACCATGGACGAGCAGGGCAGGGCCATCGGCAGCCGCGTCTTCCAGGCCATCCAGCGCCTGGACCCCGCCTTCGACTTCCGCGCGCTTGGCCATTCTACGTTAACCCGCTACCTGGAGGCCTCGCCGGAGGTCAAGGTGACCCGCTCCACCGGCGCAGGCGATACCCTCGTCGAGCTTTCGGAGCGGCCGTCGCTTCCGGTACGCCAGCCGGCCCAGCCCCTTGCCGCCGCGCAGCAGCAGCGAGACCTGGCGGCTAACTGGGAGGCCACGGTTGACGCCGCCTGGGGCCGCCGCGCCGCCCACAGAAACGGCGCGCTGCCCGGGTCCACCGCCGCCGCGGAAGCAGCCAAGGCCCTGGGCGCGCAGAACCTGCGCTCCACTCAGTACAAGACGCTGGAGCGCCTCATAGACGCCAGCCGGCTCCTCCAGTCCCGCTGGGCCGCCGACGGCAACCGCGTGGTGCGGAAAGCAGGGTAGGGGGGCAGGTTTTCAGCAAGGTTGACTGATTGCCAACCCGTGCCTATCATGCGGTCATGGGCACATTTCACACCACCGTGAGAATTGGGGACCCCCAGGGGCCGGCGCTGGGAGTCCCTGCAGGTGTTGGTAGACACTGGCTCTACTTACACCTGGATACCAAGGCCCATCCTGGAGCGTTTGGATATTCAGCCCGAGTTCCGCCAGGAGTTCCAGACCGCCGATGGCCGAGTAGTCGAGCGAGACATGGCCCAGACGCGTGTACGTCTGAACGGTCAGGAACGCTTTACCAGCGTGGTGTTCGGTGGTGAAACGGACTCTGCGCTGCTGGGCGCTTACACTCTGGAAGGCTTTTCCCTGGCTGCCGACCCGGTGAATCATCGCCTGGTTCCAGTGCGGGGCTTGGCGATGGTCCTTACATAGGTCGCAGAGGCCCTCTGCGCGAACTGGAGATCCAGCGAACAACGGGAGGGGACACATGGCACAAGAAACACTGCGATTGGAGTACGAGATGGCTATGGATTCCTATCGGAGAGAGAAAAAGCAGACCGAAGAGCTAGTTGATCGGATGCTGGGCAAATACCTTGAACCGCCTCGTCCACTGAAGGAAGCAAGGCGAGAAATCTCCAAAAAGCTTGGCGGCGTCCGCGTCAGCCGGTTGATCATCGAGGCGCGCTAGCGTGCCGCTTACCTCCATAGAGTCCTCGGCTCTTGTCAAACGGTATGTTCAAGAGCAAGGCAGCGACGTCATTGATGAGCTGTTTGACGATCGCCGTCCCGATGAAACTTTCGCCCTGTCCCTTCTAGCGGTTGTTGAACTCAGGTCCGCGCTTCTCCGTCTTGCCAAAGGAGGCAAGATCAGCGAGCTTGAGGCAGTCGAGTTGCTCAACAACTTCCGTAAAGATGTGTCTTCGGTGAAGCTTTGGGTTCACGTCGATGATTCGTTGCTGGACGAGGCTGCCATAGCCCTCGAAAGACACCCCTTACGCACTGGCGACGCCCTGCACTTTGCTTCCATGCTTAGGCTAAGAAGCGTTGCGTCCGGCGCTGGAGAAATTTTCCTGGCCGTAACCAGCAACGGCGAGTTGAAAGATGCTTGCAGGGCCGAAGGCATTAACACGCTTGACCCGGCGCAGCGCGGGGCACTTGACCAAATACGAATGCTAAGGCGCCGGTAGTGGGCAGCTATTGAATTCACTTTTGCTCGCCCAGAGCAGATTGCGTATCTCGCTCCCCCCGCCCTTTCCCTCCCCATCCCTCCTCCGCTACAATACCCGTAACCTAGCTTTGGTCGCACGATGCTCCAGCACCCAAAACGCCTCAAAGGCATGCAAGACCTGGACCCCGACGCCTCTGCCGTCGCCGACAGCGTTGGCGGCGCGTTGCGCGCCTTCCTGGCCCGCTACGGGTACCAGCGCATTGACCTGCCCACCCTGGAGCAGACCGACCTCCTGCTCCGCAAGTCCGGCGGCGAGTTGGCCAGCCAGATGTACACCTTCACCGACCCCGGCGGCCGCCGTGTCAGCCTTCGCCCGGAGTTCACCTCTTCCGTCGTCCGCGCCTACCTGGAGGGCCTGAACGCCGGGCCGCTGCCGCTCCGCTGCTGCTACGTCGGCCCCGTGTTCCGCTACCACGGCGAGGACGCCGCCGACCCGCGGCAGTTCACCCAGGCGGGCGCAGAGCTCATCGGCGCGGACGGCCCCTGGATTGACGCCGAGGTGATGGCCCTGGCCGTCAACGGCCTGGGCCACTTGGGGCTGCCGGGCTGCCGGCTCGTCGTCGGCCACCTGGGGTTCATCGGCGCGCTCCTGGAAGGGCTGGGCCTCTCCGACCGCGCGCGCATGTTCCTCATGAGCAGCCTCTGGCAGCTCGGCGGCGGCGACGACGGGCTTACAGACGTGAAGCGCAGGGCCACGGACCTGGGCCTCCTGCGCCAGGGCAACGGTGATGACGACGGCCTCGCCGGCGACGTTCCCCCGGACGTAGCCTCGGCGCTCCTGGAGCGCTACTTCCAGGCCGCCTCCACCGCCACCATCGGCGTGCGCACTCCCCAGGAGGTCCGCGAGCGCTTCCTTCGCAAGCGCGCCCTTGCCCAGGACTCCGGCCGCTTTGAGGACGCCCTAGCGCTGCTGGCGAAGATTGCCCAGGTGCGCGGCGACCCCGCCTCAGGCTTGCGCCAGGTGCGCGCCATGGTAGAAGACGCGACGCCTTTGGCGGCAGACTTGTTCGAAGTAAGAGAGCAAAGCCTGAGGCACATGGGTCCTGCAACGGTGACGGCTATGGCCGAGCTGGACAGGCTGGAAGAGACCCTTGGTGCGCTGGCGCACTACGGCGTCAAAGGCCAGACGTCGCTCGACCTGGGCCTCGGCAGGGGCATCGCCTACTACACCGGCGTGGTGTTCGAGGTGCGGTCGCCTTCCGGGGACGGCGTGTCCCTGGGCGGCGGCGGCAGGTACGATGGTCTTGTGCAGGCCCTGGGCGGCCCCGCGCCCACGCCTGCCATGGGCTTCGCATGGACGCTGGAGCGTGTTGTTGACCTGCTGGCCCGGGCGGGCAAGGAGCGCCGTTGGAAGCGCAGGGAAGACATGGTGCTCGTCCGCGCCGGAAGCCCATCCGCCCTGGCGATGGCGCTGCGCGAGGCGGATGTCCTTCGCGACCAGGGCATATCTGTGGTCTTCGATCCAGCCGGCGGCGCCGATAAGGAGGCGCTTGCCTATGCCCAGGCCAGGGGGATCAGGCGCATCTCCACCGTAGACGACTCTGGAAAGGTAGCGTACAAGGATGTCCCTGAACGGCAGTGACGCCCTCCGGCTGGCCCTCCCCAGCGACGGCGAGATGTATGAGTCCACCCTTGGGTTCTTCAAGGAGTGCGGCATGGGCGTCAGCCGCGGCAACTCCCGCCAGTACACCGGCAAGGTGGGCGCGGTGCCCGGCGTGCAGGTGCTCTTCCAGCGCGTGGCGGACATTACTGGCAAGGTGGAGGAGGGCAGCGCCGACGTGGGCGTCGTGGGCCTGGACCGCTACTCCGAGGCCCACGTGGACGACGGCGACGCCCTGGTGATCTACGATGACCTGGGCTACAGCCAGTGCGAGCTTGTCCTGGCCGTGCCCGCCGCATGGGTGGACGTGGCCGAGATGGCAGACATGGCCGACCTCTCCCTGGAGTTCCGGGAGAAGGGCCGCGACCTGCGCGTCGCCACCAAGTACCCCCGCCTCACCCAGCGCTACTTCTTCGCCCGGGGCATCAACTACTTCACCATCGTCCAGTCCAGCGGCACCCTGGAGGCGGCCCCCCTCATGGGCTTCGCGGATGTCATTGTGGACATCTCCGCCACCGGCACGACGCTGCGCGAGAACCAGCTCAAGACCATCGCCGACGGCACGCTCCTCCGCTCCCAGTCCTGCCTCATCGGGAACCGGCGTTCCCTGGCAGCAAGCCCGGCCAAGCAGGAGCTGAGCAGACGCCTGATCGAGCGGATGGAAGGCTACCTGGAGGCACGCCACTACTTCAGCGTCACCGCCAACGTGCGCGGCGACTCTCCTGAGCAGGTGGCCCGCGCCATCCTGGAGCGCAAGGACCTGGCCGGCCTGCGGGGGCCCACCGTCGCCCAGGTGTACACCCCCGAGGGCGAGGACTGGTACGCCGTCACCGTCGTCGTGCCCCAGTCGCGCCTTCAAGACGCCCTGGACTACCTGCGGGAGATCGGCGGCATCGGCGTGTCGGTCTTGCAGCCGCGCTACGTATACCACGGCGCGTCGCCCGTCTTCCAGCGCCTGCAAGATGCGTTGCGCCAGTAGAGTCGTCCCGCCTCTCCCTTGGGGGGAGCCGGCGGCAGTTGGGTGAGGGTGAAGCGTTTGCCCTCACAGATGTATGGAATCTCAAGCTAGCCCACCATGCCAAACCTGACAGCCCATATAGACATCGCCCTGGATTGCGCGGAGGCGCTTTGCCATCCCGCCATCCAGCGGAACATGGGCGCGTTCCTCCTGGGAAGCTGCTCGCCGGACATCCGCATCGTCACGCGCGGCCCCCGCGACAACACCCACTTCGCCCCCATCAGCAACGACACCCTGGGCGCAGGCATGGCCGCCATGTTCAGCGCCTATCCCAACCTCGCCAGGGTAAGGGGCCTGTCTGAGCAGACCGCCGCATTCATCGCAGGCTACGTTTCCCACCTGCTGGCGGACGAGGCGTGGATCATCAAGGTCTATCGCCCGCACTTTGGCAACAGGGCCGTCTTCGAGGACGAGATGTTCGCCAACGTCGTTGACCGCGCCATGCAGCTTGACCTTGATCGCGCCGCCGCCGAGAAACGCCACGCCTTCCGCCACATCACCCCGCTTCTGGCGCAGGCCGACTTGGGCGTGGCCGTGGACTTCCTGGACGAAGCCCTCCTGGCGGAGTTCCGCGGGCGCGTCTCCGAAGCGACGCAGCGGCCCTTCGCCTGGGACCGGCTCCTCTTTGCCGCGCGCCGCCAGTACCCCCAGCAGAACGAGTCTGCTCAGGCCATGGCCCAGCGCTTCCTGGACGCCATGCCGGATAGCCTGGAGCAGGCGTACGAGCGCGTTCCCCGCCGCGCCATCCAGTCGTTCCGCGATGCCATCCTCCACGAGTGGGCGATGCGTATGCGCGCGTATCTGCCTTGAACGCGGCGTGTGTGGCCTGTATCTTTGTAGGGGCGGGTTTTTACCCGCCCTTTTGGTTGGAAGGGGGAATAACCCATGCGTATCATCCGTGGCCTCGCTGAGGCCAAAGCGTTTGTCGCCGGCCGGGGCAACCTCCTGTCACAGGAGGTCCCGCCGCACCTTGTCCAGGAGGTGGCCCGCCGAAGCCAGGCTATCTTCGGCCACCCCTACACCGTGCCGGAGGTGGTGGCGCGCATCCTGGAAGAGGTCCGCACAGGGGGCGACGCCGCCCTGAAGGACCTGACCCTGAGGATTGACGGCATCCGCATGGAGACGCTGGAAACGCCCAAAGAGGCGCTGCCCAAAGCTGCCGAGGCGCTCCCCAAAGACCTCCGCGACGCGCTGGAGCTTTCCGCCCGGCGCGTCACCAGCTTCGCCAGGGCGTCGCTCCCCAAGTCCTGGCACGACCCGTCAACCGGCCTGGGCGAGCGCGTCGTCCCGCTGGACCGCGTGGGCGTGTACGCCCCCGGCGGCAACGCGCCCTATCCCTCCACAGTCGTCATGTCCGTGTGCGTCGCCAGGGCCGCTGGCGTGCGGGAGGTCATTGTCTGCACGCCCGCCCGCGACGGCGTGAACCCCAGCCCCGTGGTGCTGGCGGCGGCCCACATCGCCGGGGCGGACCGCGTGTTCGCCCTCGGCGGCGCGCAGGGCATCGCCGCGCTGGCCTACGGCACCGAGTCCGTCCCGCGCGTGGACAAGATCTGCGGCCCCGGCAACATCTTCGTCGCCATGGCCAAGCAGCAGCTCTTCGGCCAGGTGGGTATTGACGGCGTCTTCGGCCCCACCGAAACCGTGGTCGTGGCCGACGACTCCGCCGACCCCGTGGTTGTCGCCGCCGACCTCCTTGGCCAGGCGGAGCACGACACGTTGGCGACGCCCATCCTGCTCACCACGTCGGACGCGCTGCTGCGCCGGGTGGAAACCGAGGTGGAGCGCCAGCTTCCGGCCCTGGCCAAGAAAGATATCGCCCTCGCCGCGCTGAACGGCCAGGGCGCGCTGATACTCCTGCCGACGCTGGAAGACGCCATAGAGGTGAGCAACCTCATCGCGCCGGAGCACGTGTGCCTGAACGTGCGCGACCCCTGGCGCTGGGCAGAGCGTGTGCGCCACGCCGGCGCGCTGTTCGTGGGTGCCTACTCCGGCGAGGCCCTGGGCGATTACGTCGCCGGCCCAAGCCACACGCTGCCTACCCACGGCACGGCCCGTTTCGCCTCCTACCTGGGCGCAGACCAGTTCGTCAAACGTTTCCCCGTGATTGCGCTGAACGCAGAGGACGCGCGCCGCCTTGCCCCCATTGCCGCGGCCATCGGCTACGCCGAGGGCTTCACCGCTCACGCCAAGTCGGCGGAGCTACGCGCCCAGTAGCGAAAACGGCGACGTCACCCAGTGAGTCTCGTGGACTGGCTTGCCAACGCAGAGGGCGCGATTACGCATGAACCCATGCGAAACTCACTGCCCATAGGGACATCGCCGTGAAGAAGTGGGACTGGCTGGCTGTTCCGCCTCTCCCTTGGGAGAAGCCGACGGTAGTCGGGTGAGGGTGAAGCGTTTGACTTCCCATGCGTGCTACCCAAACCAAAGAGGCTCCCTAGGCACTATTGAACTGGAGCAGCCTTTTGATGTTTGCGCATACCCAGCGGAGGCATTCGTAGGGGCGGGTTTCAAACCCGCCCCTACGCTCAATGAGGCAACCGCCAACTGCATGTTGCAATTGCACTTCGCATGTCGTATCGTTGATACGCCGTCGTACGGCGTCCTTGCGGTCGGTGGCGCCGAAATCGCGTTTCGGCGGGTAACAAACTCCTGTTGATTCAAAATTGGAATATGCCGATGCACGCCGACATACGATCGCTCATGCTTCCTCACCTGGTAGAGGCGGAAGCGTATGCCGCAATTGACCCTCCGGAGGTGCTGGCCAGGGAAGCCGGCATTCCCGAAGACCAGGTCATCAAGCTCGATGGCAATGAAAACTTGTACGGCCCCTCGCCAAAGGTGAAAGAGGCGCTGGCGGCCTACAAGTCCTACCACATCTATCCAGACCCGCAGCAGCGCAAGGTGCGTCAGGCCCTTGCCGGATACATCGGCTCGTCGCCCGACCGCATCGCTGCAGGCGTCGGCAGCGACGAGCTTATTGATTTGCTGCTGCGCCTGTTTGTTGGCCCCGGCGATGCCGTTATCCAGTGCGTGCCCACCTTCGCCATGTACGCTACCTTCACGCAACTGGTCGGCGGCAGGCTCGTTTCTGTCCCGCGCACTGAGACATTTGATGTTGACGTGCAAGCAGTGAGGCAGGCGGCAAAAAGCGGCGCCAAGGTCATCTTTCTCACGTCGCCCAACAACCCCACGGGCAACCTCGTGAGCGAAGAGGTGGTCCGGCAGCTCCTTGAGCTTGGAGCCGTCGTGATTGTGGACGAGGCGTACAGCGAGTTCGCAGGCCAGTCCGTGTCCAGCCTGGCGCCCCAGTATTCCAACCTCGTGGTGCTGCGGACGTTCAGCAAGTGGGCCGGCCTGGCCGGTCTGCGCATCGGCTACGGCGTCATGGACCCCGCGATCGCCGAGCGGCTGCTGGTCATCAAGCCTCCGTACAACATCACCGTGGCTTCAGAGGTCGCGCTGCTGGCCTCCCTTGAGGACAAGGCGCTGCTCCTGTCGCGCGTTGCAAACATCGTGCAAGAACGGGACTGGCTCTTCGCCCAGTTGCAGCGCATGCCCAACCTCACGCCCATCCCGTCCAGCGCCAACTTTATCCTGTGCCGCCTCTCCCAGACAAAGGCCCAGCGCGTCTACAAAGAGCTTGCCCGCAAGGGCATCTTCGTCCGCTACTACGACAACCCCCTTCTTCGAGACTACATCCGCGCGAGTGTGGGCCTGCGCCGCCACAACCAGGCCCTGGTGACCGCTTTACACAACATTCTTAGCGAAGGAGCAATATAGCACATGGTAGATGAGCAGACCTCACCAGCTCAGCCCGAGCAGACCGAGCCCCAGCCCCAGCCACGGCGTCGCCGCCGCCAGCGCCGGATCCACCGGCAACGCGGCGCAGGCGACATGATGTCGCTGGCGGACCGCGCCAAAGACCTGGGGCTGACCACCGCGTCGCTGCGGCGGTACGTGAACCTGGGCCTCGTCACCGGCAGCACGGAGAAGCGCGGCAACCGCATCTACGTCTCCGCTGATACCGTGGTGACCTCCCCTCGCGTGCGCGTGAAGATGCCCGAAGTCGCTATGGCTCCGGCTGCCGCACCCGCGCTGGCCGCCGTAGCCGGGCGCAGCGCCACCATCGCCAGGCAGACCCGCGAGACCAACGTCACAGTGGCCGTCAACCTGGACGGCCAGGGCCAGTGCCAGGCCCAGACCGGCGACGGCATGTTGAACCACCTCCTTGCCCAGCTCTCCCGCCACGGCATGATTGATGTGATGGTGGATGCGGTGGATGACGGCCTGCCGGATAACCACCACCTGGTGGAGGATGTCGGCATTGCCTTGGGCCGCGCCCTGCGCCAGGCCATCGGCGATGGCGCAGGCATCCGGCGCATGGGCTCCGCCATCGTGCCGCTGGACGAGGCGCTGGCCCTGGTGGCCGTGGACGTCGGTGGCAGAGGATATGCAGTCGTAGACGCCAAGCTGGAAGGCGCGCGCGTCGGCTCCCTCAGCGGCGAGCTCATCGCCCACTTCCTGGAGCGCATGGCCATCGAGGGCGGCATCAACCTGCACGTCCAGGTCCTGCGCGGCAACGACCCTCACCACAAGGCCGAGGCCGTCTTCAAGGCGTTGGCCCGCTCCCTGCGCGCCGCTGTGGAGCTGGACCCCCGCGCCGACGGCGCTGTGCCCAGCACCAAGGGCACGATAGGGTAGGGTTCCCAAGCATCCGTTGTACCACGTTGTAGGGGCAGGGTGGTCCTGCCCCTACGCGTTTTTCCTGTGCCCGTGTTGCGCTGCCACCCAACAGCGCATACACTATGTGTACACAATTCGCGGGGAGGCAGGAAAGTGACAGGCAAGCTCATTCGTGTTGGCGTCCGTGAGTTTCGCGAAGACCTGGCCCAGTATCTGGACTCTGCGACGCCGGTGGCGGTGACTCGACACGGTCAGACTGTGGGCTATTACATTCCGGCTCGTGGAGAGGTGGACGTTCTGGAACTGGCGGCGCTTCGACGGGCTGTTGAGGAAATGGAGGCGCTGTTGGTCGAACATGGCATTGGCATCGAAGAGGTGATCAGTGAGTTCAGGTCCCGGCGGCAGGGCTAAAACGCTGGTGCTGGATGCCAACATCCTGATACGCGCCGTTCTGGGCCGTCGAGTGCACGTATTACTGGAGAC
>JACQUI010000182.1 GCA_016210395.1 Chloroflexota bacterium
CTTCAGCAGGTCGCCGGCCAGAACGGTAACCCCAGCGCCACTGCCAATCCTGCGAAAGACGTTGGCGGCCCCGGGGTTGCCCGTGCCCACCTGGAACACGTCCACGCCCCTTGCCCTGGCCACGAGGTAGGCGATGGGCAAGGAGCCGGAGAGGTACCCCAGGGCTATGAACAGTACGATGGTCATGGTGATGCTTCGCTCCACTGCCGTTTCAGGTTGGGGGGCGAGACGCCTGGCGTAGTGTACACTAAGGCCAGCCACCACACCAACGCAGGCAGACAGCATTGGGCGGCAATCCTCTCCCCCTCTCCGAAAACGACCTTCACGCCCTCCACGAGCGGGCGCTGGCCTGGTACGGGGAGCGCAAGCGCGACCTCCCCTGGCGGAAGACGTCCGACCCCTACGCCATCCTCGTGTCAGAGGTGATGCTCCAGCAGACCCAGGTAGAGCGGGTCATCCCCAAGTACCACGAGTTCCTGGCCTTGTTCCCGTCGTTCGAGGCGCTGGCGTCCGCGCCGGTGAGCGACGTGATCCGGGCATGGGCGACGCTGGGCTACAACCAGCGCGCGGTCCGCCTGCACGGCATCGCCCAGCAGGTGGTGGGGGAGCACGGCGGGCGGCTGCCGCCGGACGAGAATGCGCTGCTGAAGCTGAAGGGCTTTGGGCCGTACACCGCCGCTGCGCTAGCCTGCTTCGCGTTCGGGCGGCAAACGGCGGTGGTGGACACTAACGTCCGCCGCGTCCTGGGGCGGGTGCTCCTCGGCGAAACGGGGCCCTCGCCAAGCGCCATGCAACGGCTTGCGCAGGACGCCCTGCCCGCAGGGAAGGCATCGGAGTGGGCGCAGGCGCTCATGGACATCGGCGCGACGCTGTGCAGCATCCGCCGGCCGCGCTGCGAGGCATGCCCCGCTCAGGCGTGGTGCCGGTGGGCCAACGCCGGCCTGGTGGAAGGCGAGGCCCAATCGCCGGTTGCCAGCCGCCTCTCCGACCAGCGCGCCGTCTACAGCGTGCAGCCGCCCTTCAAAGGCTCATCACGCTACTACCGCGGGCGCATCGTCGAGGCGCTGCGTCAGGCGGGGGAAGAAGGGAAGCTGGCGGCAGAGATAGGGTCAGCAGTCAGAGACGGTTTCACGGAGGCCGACGCTCCCTGGCTGGACGGGCTGCTCGCCGGGCTGGAGCGCGACGGCCTGCTGCGGCGGGACGGCCTGCGGGTGCGGCTGCCGTAGGGCAGGGTCTCCCTGCCGCGTCCCGCCTGGCAGGCAAGTTGCCCTGTCTCTGGTCAAGGCGTACCATTGCCAGGAAACGCTTGGCGTGGGGAGGAGGAAGCTATGCTGTGGGTAGGGACATCAGGCTACAACTATCCCGAGTGGCGCGGCAATTTCTATCCAGCCGGGTTCCCGGCGGCGAAGATGCTCGACTACTACGCCGCCCGGTTTTCCACGGTAGAGATCAACTACACTTTCTACCGGTTGCCCAACGAGAAATCGGTGCGGGACTGGGCCGCCACAACGCCTCCAGGGTTCCTGTTCACCCTCAAGATGCCCCGGCGCATCACCCACGACGCCCGTCTCAAAGACTGCCGGGACCTGCTCCAGGTCTTCTGCGAGAGGGCGCGCATCCTCGGCCCCAAGCTTGGCGTGCTCCTCGTCCAGCTTCCGCCCTACTTCCGCAAGAACGTCGAAACGCTCACCACCTTTGCGGACTGGCTGCCCCACGACCTTCGGGTGGCCGTTGAGTTCCGCCACGACTCCTGGTACACCGATGACGTGTTCGACATCTTGCGGTCAAGGAACATGGCCCTGTGCATCACCGACAACGAGTCCGCCACCACACCGCAGGTCATGACCGCCCGCCACGCCTATCTGCGGCTGCGCGACGAAGGCTACGGGACGGAGGAGCTTGCCGAGTGGGCAAAGGCCGCCTCCAGGATGGCGGAGAGCGCCGACGACGTGTTCGTGTACTTCAAACACGAGGAGGCCGGCAAGGGGCCTGAGTTTGCCCGCGTTTTCCTAGAGCACGCGGGCGTGCCGGAACTGCAGAGATGAAGCCGGCAGAGCCATGCCAGACATTCGTAGGGGCGGGTTTGAAACCCGCCCCTACGAACACGGGCGCACTGCGCGATGCGCTACCAAGCTTTGGACTCTTTGCTGTTGTCACCTTCACGGTATGCCGGCTACCCGCTGCGCCCGTTCGCCTCTTCCCACAGCCGCTGAACCGTATGGCGCACCACGTCCGAGCCGAACCCGCGCCGCCGCAGGAAATCCCCCAGCCTGCGCTGGAAGGTCGCCGCGTCCAGTCCTGCCAGGGCTTTTAGTCGCCGCTGCGCCGCCTGGTACGCGCCGGCGTCGTCGTCCATGCCGGCGACTGCCGACTCCGCCGTCTCGCGCGGGACGCCGTGCCCCAGCAGCTCGCGCTTCACCAGCGATGCGCTGCGCGGGCGGTGGGCCTCCCGTGCGCGACGCCACTCCTGGGCAAAGGCGGTATCGTCCAGGTAGCCGTGGGCCTCAAGCTGGGCGATGGCCTCGCCGACAGCCGCCTGCGGGAAGCGGCGCGCCAGGCGCTGTGCCAGCTCCCGCCGGCTGCGCGCGCGGTAGGAGAGGAGGCGCAGCCCCGCCTGGTAGGCGCGGTCGGCGTCGGTGGGGTGGCCACGGTCGTTGCTGGTCATGATGCTCCTGTGTCCAGCGTCTCGCCACTTGCTGCGAGGCTGATGGCCGGCTGGCGCAGGATCGCTGGCCGCCTGCCCTCTATGACCATGTAGAGAGCTTGCATTCTGCCAAAAACCGCGCGAAACACTCTCCACACATTCCCGCAATCTCGCCAACGCAGGACTCAGGTTCCTTCCACCCAGTACAGTCGGGCAACCCCGAGGAATCCCGCGAGTGTTCCCAGGAATAACCGCGACAGTTGGCGCAGCCGTAGCTTGGGTGATTGCGGACAAGCTCAATGGCGTCATCCTCGCTATCGGCCAGCACGTAAAGGTGGGAGGTTAGCCAATTGCAGGCACTGCATTTCACCTCGCCCGCAGGCGCGCTGGGGTGAGGGCCACGTTGGGTGAGTTCCTCAAGGCTAAAACGGAAAACACTTGACATATGCTTCACCTCCAGGTCCGGGTGCCTCCCCACCAACGACCTAATATCCCCCCAGGCATCCAGTGGTCTCATCAATGCGTCTCCTTGTCCCCACGTAGTCCCCACGTACCCCTAGGGCTTCTGCCCAGAGTCGCAGCTTGCCGCGGCAGGCAGTCACGCCTGCTGCACATGGCACTCCGCGTCCTCGTTGTGCTCTGCCCAACAATTGGCGCACAAAGTCCGTTCGCAACCCTCGCAGTACTTGAAGTCTTCGTGAAGGCATGAGCAATTCGGACACTGGTAGGAACAACAGTCGTACAGACGGCGTCGGCTGTCAGGGTTGGCGTGGAGAATGACTTCGTTTGCTGCGATCATTCCAGCCTCCTTTTGATTTGTCACATCGCACTTGTCATCGGAGCCGTAGCGCGTCCACCATCTGGATGCTCTTGTGCAGCTGAAGCAACAGGATAAACCGAATCCCCTTGGGTGTCAGAAACGTTCGGCGTGCCTGCTGACCCAACAACCCCAGCTCTACGGAATAGTTCGTGTACATGCGAGTTCCATGGTACAACGTCTTGGGCTGTGTCCAACGATAGTGTTTCCCACAATGGTCTCGAAAGTAAGGGAAGAGCATTTCCCAAGGAACCGGATAGCTATTTCTAGAGAGATTGAACACACAGTCCACCATTGATTCTCCCGCAAAAACCCTCCAACGCATCATAATGTGTAAACTCGTCAAACAACCGGTACA
>JACQUI010000183.1 GCA_016210395.1 Chloroflexota bacterium
AGCCGTATCTGGGATGTAGCCAGACAACATCTTGACGATTCCGCCGGTTGCGAATATAACAGAGGCGCGGCGCATTGGAAAAACTCGATGTAGCCAGAAGAAACGTTGTTTTCGTATCTGCTCGCCTGGAAGTTCGGCCTAGGCCCCTCACGCCACCCGCACCCCAAACAGCCGCAGCGACCGCACGACCTCCGCCAGGCAGGCGTCCGGGTCGCGATCGCCGAAGATAGTGAGGCGGATGATCTGGTTGCGCAGGGCGTATCGCTTGAGCCACGCCCCCTCCGCCGGCTCCAGCACCTGCCCGCCGGCAACTGATGGGTTGATCTTGGCCAGCACGCCGCACAGGTAGGCCACGTCCACGGCCTGGTCGGTCAGCGCCGACACGTCGCGCTGGTGGTGCAGCAGGTTGGCGCGCCTCCAGGCAACCGTCTCTTCGGCGGAGAGCACGCGGCGGATGTTGTGGCGCAGGATGCGGGAGGTCTTTGGCCGCAACGCCCTTCCCAGCTTGCGCATTGCAGCCTCCGACTGCGCGTCGTACGCGATGAACCACTTGCCATTTGCCTGGGCCACCCGCTCCACCATCCCCACGCTCTGGCCGTCCACGTCAGCCACCAGGCCCACGTGCGTCACCGATGGCTCCGCCGGGTTGAGGGGGTCGCCGGCCAGGAGGACGGTAAGCTGGCCCGATTGCTCTCGCCGGTACAGCTCGCGGTAGCTCTGCTGCACGCTGTCCACCAGGGCGCGGGAGTTGGCGTAGGCGCGGGCCACGTCGGCCCCCTTGTAGGGGTCAATGACCTCCTGGATGGCGGCCTGCGCCTGCGCCGGACTGCCGGAGAAGCGGGCGGCCATGTCCTGCGCGGCCTGCAGGAACAGGGCGCGGACCCGGTCTGCGCCGGGCTGGGCCTGTATCTGGGCGTAGAGGCGCGGGTTGCCGCCGATAATGCGCGCGGTGAAGGCGGCCAGGATGCCGTAGGGCGGCGTGCTCAGCTTGAAGGACTCTTCCAGGCTGAAACCCAATGGCCCTGCCTGCGCCAGCGTGCGGCCAAAGACCAGGTATGAGAAGTGCGCCAGCGTCTGGATGAAGAGCATGTGCAGGTCGTGGTCGGCTGCAGGGACTTCTTCCACGACCGCCCCAAACGACCGCACCAGGTCGCGGAACCAGGCGTAGAAGGCCTGGTCGGTGCGCGGCGTGGGTGTCATGACCATGACCTGGCCGACGAGGTCCGGCACGGCGGGGCCGAAGAGCGGGTGCGTGCCTAGCACCGACACGCCCTCCGGGGCGTGGCGCAGCATGGCGGGCAGGGCTACCGCCTTGGTGGAGCAGACGTCAAAGACGTGGGCGCCGGGCCGGAGATGGGGCAGCACGCCGGCTGCGGCAGTCTCAATCGCCTCCTCCGGCACGGCCAGCATCACCAGGCGGTAGGCCTCCAGGGGCAGGGGGCCAGAAGGCGGCGTTGCCGCCTTCGTAGGAATAGCTGCCCACTCAGCGACAAGCCCGTCGGCGGCGCGGGCGTAGTCCAGGCGCAGGGCGTCTATGGGTGTGTCCAGCGCCGCCAGCTCCGCCGTGTGCTGCGGGCCGGGGAACGCGCCCTCGGAGGCGCCGTGGCCCCACAGGGGCTTCACGTCGGCAAGGGTGATGCGCCCCATGCCGGGTACGTGGGCGAAGAGGCGTTTGGCCAGCCACAGGCCAATGCCGTCGCCGCCTCCCACGATGAGGAGGGGAGAGGGGGGAGCTATGCCGGCGGGGAAAGCCATCTCGACTCCGTGGCGTTGCTAGAGCGCGCACACGCACGCTTGCGACTCATGGGTGATTATACACGGAGGCGTAGGGGACTTGGCGAGGCTGGGAGTATGATGGTGGCGCCACTTGGTAATCCTATGGGAGGGAGGAACATGCAACGAAGTGATGCTCCAAGGCGCGTGTACACATTAGAGCACGGCTTTCAGGTCAGCGAGAGCAAGGCAACGTGCTTAATCTGCGGGAAAAGAATGGGCCTGCTTGTTGTTGTGAACAATGGCGTGTCCCACGTGATGTCAGCGCACATAACGTGCGCGGAGTGCCTGCAACAGAGGTACGACGAAGGGAGGGTGCCAGAAGATGCGCGTGAGTTTGTGCAGAAGGTGCTTGAAGAATCATGACAGAGGAGAGTGTGGTTAGCTGTCACCCACACTCTCCTCTGTCCGTCCTATGTCGCGTCCTCATCGTCTTGCTCGAAGTACCAGGGGTGTTGCTCTGCCCAACGCCAGAGGACACAGTCAATCACGCCCGGGCGATGGCCCCTGGATTTGGCAATGAAATCCACCGTGGCCTTGACACCCAGAGCGGTTGGCCCATAACCAAAGTACTCCGCCTCTCTCAATAGCCATCTATCTGGCTTGGCGTAGTCCAGCCCGATGTTTCGTGCAAGATGGTACTGGGTGATCGGGCCAATGAACGGGAACTGGCGGAAAAAACTGAGGTTGTTCGCCTTCAGGGCGGCCTTTACTTGCACCCAGTTCCTGTCGTCCGTTAGCCATGTTGCCATACTAATGATGGCATCTATCTTCTTTGGGTTGTTCAGATGCTTCAAGACGCGCTCCGACTCGGTCCGCGGCGACGGCCCTATGATCGCCCTCTTTCAGCGCCAACCATAGACCTGCATCGTACAGCTTATTGACGATAGACCACCGGAATCCTGAGACAAGTACAACGTGGAGATACTCCTCAAAGAATCGGCGAGGGTCTATGGACTCCGGGCGGAGATTCTTAATGTACTCCAGGTCTTCAGGCCACTCCTGAGCCACCCATCGGTAGGCATCGTCATAGAAAGCCAACAATGTCTCTGACATAGGGGATCACTCCTTTGCTTGTGCTCCTGTGTGCCTAATGATTTTTTCTGCCAGAGCTCTTTGGTCCTCTGGGTAGAGACCGAGGTAGGCGCGCCAGAAGACCTCTACAATGGGCCTGGCTTGGGTGACGTTTGCAGTGGCGTCTGTTCCTTGTGATGAGTGGACGGCAGCCCCATCACCAAGTCTCCAGCCTATTGGTACATTGAATCTTGCCCTCGCGTTGAGAACCTTGCCATACTCATGCAACAGCATGCGCGTCAATCGCCTGACCAGTTGCCCTTCATTGCTAGCCTCTTCTACTGGCTCAAACCACTTTGCCAAAACCGGCTCAGTGACTCGTCCGTCGAGCTCTGCATTCTTCCTGAGATATTCGGTGGCGTTCATACCTTTGTAGCCCACGAATTTGCTGGGCCCTACGGCGTTTTTCTCCGGTATGTAATAAAAAGCGCGGAAGTACGAGAGCTGCTGCTCGAGGCCTTCGCCCTCGTCGAGGCCCTGGTTGAAGACCTGCACGTTGGTGACCACGTCATCGTAACTATCAACTACTTCTGCCATACTTCGCTCCCAATCGATTATCTGAGATTATGCTACCACAGACAGGATGATACGTCAATCTGTCATCGTATATCATCCAGAGTCATCATGGTAGTAAAGGCGTAAATCTAAGAGGCACAACAGAACCGAGGCCACAGTCCTGGGCCTCGGTTCTCTGGTTTCCATGACCACGGGAATCTACCCAGCTGGTCGTATCACCTCAAACCCCGTGTAGGGGCGCAGGCATTCGGGGATGACCACGGAGCCGTCGGCCTGCTGGTAGGTCTCCAGGATGGCGATCATGATGCGCGGCAGGGCAAGGCCGGAGCCGTTGAGCGTGTGCACGTACTCGGGGCGGCTCCGGGCCTCGCGGCGGAAGCGGATGTTGGAGCGGCGTGCCTGGAAGTCGGTGCAGTTGGAGCAGGAGCTGACCTCCAGCCACTCCTGGCATCCTGACGACCACACCTCCAGGTCGTAGCTCTTGGCCGAGGGGAAGCCCATGTCGCCGGCGCAGAGCTGCAAGACGCGGTGGTGCAGCCCCAGCCGCTGCAGCAGGTCCTCGGCGTCGGCCACCAGCTTCTCCAGCTCCGCGTCCGACTCCTCAGGCGCCACGAACTTGTACATCTCCACCTTGTCGAACTGGTGGACGCGCTTGATGCCACGGGTGTCGCGGCCCGCCGCCGTTTGCTCCTTGCGGAAGCACGGGGCGTATGCCGCGTATTTGATGGGCAGCGACGCCGCGTCTAGTATCTCGCCGGCGTGCATGGCGGTAAGGGTGACCTCGGCGGTAGGCGTTAGCCACAGGTCCTCCTCGGCGTCCCGGTACAGGTTGTCGGCGAACTTGGGCAGGTTGCTGCTGCCGAAAAGCGTCTCGGCCTTCACCAGGGCCGGCGGGTAGATCTCGGTGTAGCCGTGCTCTTTCGTATGCACGTCCAACATCCAGGTGATGAGGGCGCGCTGGAGGCGAGCGCCTTGGCCTCGCAGCAGGTAGAACCGCGCGCCGGACATGCGCGCGCCACGCTGGAAGTCTATGATGCCCAGGGACTCGTTCAGGTCCCAGTGGGCTTTGGGCGTAAAGGCGTAGGCGCAGGGCTGGCCCCAGGTGCGGCGCACGATATTTGCCGAGGAGTCCAGGCCTTGGGGGACATCGGGGCGCGGCAGGTTGGGCAAAACGAGGAGGGCGTTGTTCACCTCCGCTTCGACTGCTTTGACCTCCTCCTCCAGCGCCTTGATGCGGTCGCCCACCTGTCGCATCTCCGCGATGAGCTCCGGTGGGCGCTCGCCCTTGCTGCGGCCGATCTCCTGGCTGACGGCGTTGCGTCGCGCGCGAAGCTCGTCGCCCTGGTGGATGGCGTCGCGGCGTTTGGCGTCCAGGGCCAGGATCGGCTCCAGGGCCGACTCCTCGCCACGGGAGGCGAGGGCCTGGCGGACCAGGTCCGGGTTGCGGCGGATGAGTTCGATGTCAAGCATATTTCGTTTGAGGCACGGATTAGGAGAAGGATGCCTCACCCTCACCTTTTGTCCTCTCTCCCATCAAGGAAGAAGAGATGGGATTGCAGGCGAACGTGGAGTGAATAGAAGCAATCATAGCGGGGCGGCAGACAAAAGCAAGCCCGCTGATGGGACTAGCTAGGAGCCAACGCTAGCCCGTTCTTCCTCAGCGGCCCTGGCGATCGCGCGGATGCCCAGGACGCGGACATCTTCGGCCACCGGAATGGGGTCGGCGCCCGCTTCCAGGCTGATGCCCCTGCCGTCTTGGAGCGCCTCCAGGGCGACCCAGCGCCAGCTTCCCGGCGGAGGCGTTTGCATCATACCAGAAGCAGGCCGGGTGAAGTAGATGAGGTCAACGTGCTGGTGCGCGGGCTCGGCGGGCGTCGCAGGGATGTCTTCCACCATGATGGTGGCGGGGGCAGGCAGTTGCGGGGGCGTCCCATGGGAGAAGGCCGAGGCTGTCGGCATGATTTCCACTGGGAAGCCTGCCTCTTCCAGCGCCTCTCGACGCGTCGCCTGGATCGGGTCTTCGTCCGGCTCGATGTGGCCGCCGGGCGGCAGCCACATGCGGTTCTTGACGTGCCAGTGCAGGAGCGTGTGGCCCTGTGCAGACACGAAGGCCGTGACGGTGAAGTGGCGGCGCATTTGACCTTCAAACTGGAGGCAGCAAACCTTGCGAACACACAGGACTAGGACGCGTTCAATAGACGACAATGATAGCTTGGACGATACCTTTCGTAAAGGATTACGAAAGCTTGTGCATCGAATGTTGACCACACGACTATCCGGTGCTACCGTACCCTCAGAGGTGTCGCCCCGTCCAAACAATACGCGCCGAGGCTGAAACATGACCTTCGATGAATTCGTCCTAAGTCAGTATGACTAAATAAGTGGTGCAATACTGTGGTTTTTATGGTATACTCTGGTCCATGCAAAGGATCACGAGCGAGCGATTGAGTGAGCTGTTCACCCGGTTGCGTCCGGTGCTGGGAGAACGGGACTGGCGCTTGGTGGGGGCGGCGGTGGCCGGACTGCTGGGGCGTGGCGGCGTGTCGGCG
>JACQUI010000184.1 GCA_016210395.1 Chloroflexota bacterium
GAGGCGAAGCTCCGCCAGGGCGTGGCCGTCGCAGACGTTGGCTGCGGCAATGGCAAGGCCCTGATCAAGCTGGCGCAGGCCTTCCCCAAGTCCAAGTTCGTGGGCTACGACGCCTTCGCCCCCGCCATCGCCACGGCCACCGCGAAGGCTAAGGAGGCGGGGGTCGCCGACCGGGTGCGCTTCCAGGCCCACGACGTGGCCAAAGGGCTGCCGGAGCAGTACGACCTCATCCCCACTTTTGACGTGGTCCACGATGCTGTCCAGCCCAGGGCGCTCCTGAAGGGCATCCGTCAAGGGCTGAAACAAGACGGCAGCTACCTCCTCCTGGACATCAACTGCTCGGACAAGCTGGAGGAGAACGTCGGCCCGCTGGGAGCCATGTTCCAAGGGATCAGCCTCATGTACTGCATGACGACCTCGCTGGCCGGCAACGGCCAGGGCCTTGGCACCATGGGGTTGCCGCCTTCCAAGGTGAATGAGCTGTGCAAGGAGGCCGGCTTCGGCTCCGTGCGCCGCCTTCCCATAGAGAACCCCTTCAACATCCTGTACGAGGTCAGGGCGTGACCTAACCCCCTTGTCCCCTCTCCATTTGGGAGAGGGAACTACAGAGGTGTGGCCGGCCCCCACCGTAGGGGCGACTCGCCGAGTCGCCCCTACGCAAACACGCAGAAAAAGGATGAGAAGCACACCAAAGGAGAACCCCATGCCCCTCTTCATGGATTACCACGCGGACCTGAAGGCGCCCAAGGAGGCACTGGAGCAGCTTGCCAAGGACACCCGCGCCCGGAAGCGCGACGCCTTCGGCGTGCGCCAGGTGGAGTACTACCACAGCGACGCGGGCGACGGCTACTGCCTGCTTGACGCCCCCTCCGCCGAGGCCGTGCGCCGGCACCACGAGGCCATGGGCGTGTCCTGCGGCCCCGTCCACGAGGTCAAGACCCTGCTGTGAAGGCAGGCGTCACCCTGCACCCGTAGGGGCGACCCGCCGGGTCGCCCCTACGCCACGCACACGCTTGCTCGGCGAGGCCACTTCATATCCATAGCATCCTGAAAGGAGAAACCCATGTCGAAGCAGACCAAAGAGCTAGCCCGGCGGTTCTACGAGGCGTACAGTGCCGGGGACGCGAATGCCCTGGAGGCAATCGTCACCCCGGATTTCGTGGGCCATCAGAACTCCAACCTCAATGCCATAGCAGGGTTGGATGCTCTGAAGCGGCACGTCGCCAACGCCAAGAGCTCGATGAACAACGTGTACACCATTGAGGACATCATCGCCGAGGGCGACAAAGTGGTCGTCCGCTACGTGATGGAGGGGAAGATAGCGCAGCCGCTCCTCAACAACCCTTCAACCGTTGGCAAACCGTTCAAGGTGCGGGGTTGCGGCATATTCCGTGTCGCCAACGGCAAGCTGGCGGAGCGCTGGATGGTAGTAGACCAGTTTGGCTGGCTGCAGCAGTCCGGCGCAGTGCCGAGTACGTGAGGCATTGAAAGAACTCTAGAGGCGACGCATGCGTCGCCCCCACGTCCCATGGAAGGAGACAAACAATGACCACGCCAAACGCGCGGCAGCCGGCTGCTCCCCTGCAAACCCAGAGCTGGGCCCCAGGCACTGCGGATCGCACGCTCCTGCGCACCGCCGAGAAGCAAGCGGCTTTTCTCCTGTCGTACCTGGGGCCAGGGATGCGGCTCCTGGACTGCGGCTGTGGGCCTGGGACCATCACCGTTGGCCTCGCTGGAGCGGTTGCCCCAGGGGAGGTAATCGGCATAGACATCGGGGCCAGGCAGATAGAGCTTGCACAGACCCATGCAGCCCAGAGAGGTGTGCACAACGTGCGATTCCAGGTGGCGGATGTACTGAAGCTGCCCTTTGAGAACAGTTCCTTCGACGCCGTCTACGCCAACGGGCTCCTCATGTGGTTCGACGACCCGCTCGCAGCGCTCTGTGCGATGCGCCGCGTTCTGCGCCCCGGCGGCCTCGTGGGCGTGCGAGATCCAGACGGCCAAAGCACAGTCTTGAACCCTGCCGCGGCAGTAGCTTTTGATCGGCAATTCGAATGGGCAAAAGTCCATGTCTACGGAGGACGTGACCCCCGCACTGGCCGAAGGAACAGAGGTCTGCTGCGACAAGCAGGCTTCGCGCGCTGTGAGGGCTTCGCGGACGTGGAGTACGCCGGTGCTCCCGATTCCGTCGGGCAGTTTGCGGCCACGCAGGTGCAGGGGCAGCTTGGACGGATACAGGCAAATCTGGGAGACCGGGCCACGCTGGAGCGTTTTGCCCAGGAGATCAGAGACTGGGCTGAAAGCCCCGATGCCTTCTGGTGCATGACGCACTGCTCCGCTATCGGCTGGAAAGAAGGGTAGGCGTCGCCTGCATCCGTAGGGGCGACCCGCCGGGTCGCCCCTCCACGACACCCGTGCTCCCACAGGGAGACCCACGTCATGACCACGCTCATCTCCACGGACAGATACGTCACCAGTAGCGGCCTGCGGTTGCACTGCCTAGACTGGGGCGACGGGGGCGCAACGCCCCTCCTGCTGCTCCACGGCTTGCGCGGCCACGCACACACGTGGGACGCCGTGGCCCGCCGGTTCGCCGACGCCTACCGCGTCCTGGCCCCAGACCTGCGCGGCCACGGCGACAGCGACTGGTCCCGCCCCGGCGATTACACCGTTGCCGCATGCGTTGCCGACCTGGAGCAGTGGGTGGAGCAGCTTCACCTGCCGCCCTTCGTGCTCATGGGCCACTGCCTGGGTGGGGCCATCGCGACGGTGTACGCTGCCCGCCACCCGGACAGGGTGCAAGCCCTCCTGCTGGAGGATGTGCCGCCCAGGGCCTCCCGGGTTGCCGACGGCATGCCTTGTGAGTTCCCCTCCTGGGCCGAGGCCAAAGCCTTCTGGCGGGACCAGCGCTCCCTCATCTCCGACGAGGCCCTGGAGCTATGGGC
>JACQUI010000185.1 GCA_016210395.1 Chloroflexota bacterium
GTCTTGCCTTGCGTCACCACCGCGATCTCCAGGCACTCTGCAACGTAGAGAGCCTCTCCCTTCCGCACAAAGGCTTTGATCGTGTGTTGTAGGCCCATCGTTTCCTCCTTCTATGTAGCTTTCCCCTCCGCGTCCACCAACCGCAGCGGCAGCCCCAACTCTCGCAGGCCAGGCTCTACCCGCGCGCGGTCGCCCACCACCAGAACAGTGAGGCCCTCGCTTTTCAGGTACTGCTGCGCCGCCCGGCGCACGTCCGCAAGCGTCACTACGTTGATGCGTGAAACGAACGTCTGGAAGTAGTCGTCGGGCAGGTGGAACTCCACCAGCCTGATCAGTTGATCGGCGATCTGGCCCGCTGTCTCAAACGACGACGGGAGCTGCCGCAGCAGCGCGTCTCTGGCAGCCTGGAACTCCCCTTCCTCAACAGGGCGAGTTGTCCCAATCTCCCTGAACTCCTTTAGTGTCTCCTCCACCGCCGGCTTCGTCACCTCCGTCTGCACGCTGCCGCCCGCCATCAGCAGGGACGACGGCGTGTGCCACTCGATGAATGAGTTGTAGCCGTAGCTGTACCCCTTGTTCTGGCGCAGGTTCAGGTTCAACCGCGCGGTGAACTGCCCGCCGAACACCTGGTTCATGAGCACGATGGGCAGGTAGTCGGGGTGATCCCGTGGAATGCTCACCCGGCCTGCCCGCACCACCGACTGCGCTGCGCCCGGCTTGTCCACCAGGCACACCGTTGTTGCGACGGCCCCGGGCGCGGCCTCGGCCGCCGGCGCGGCCGGCGCCGCTGCTGCACCGGACTGCCAGCCGCCCAGGTATGCCTGCGCCGCGCGCACCACGTCCTCCAGGGAAACGTCGCCCGCGACGACCAGCGTGGCGTTGCGCGGCCCGAACGTCCCTTTGAAGTGCCACTCAAGGTCGCCACGGGAAATGCTGGACAGCGCTGCCTCGTTGCCGAAGAGTGGGTGGCCATAGGCCGACTCCGCGCCGTAGAGCAGCATTGGGGCGACCCGCATGGCAATTGCATTGGGGTCGTCGTTCATCCGGCGCAGCGCGGTCAGCCGCTCCTTGCGCACACGCTCCATCTCGTGCTCGGGAAACGTCGGATTCTGGGCAATGTCGGCGATGATCTCCAGCGCCGTCTCCCAGTGCTTCGACAGCGTCTCCGTGGCGATAAGCGTCTGCTCCCGGCCCGTGCTGATGCTGAGCTGCGCGCCCATCTGCTCGAACTCCCGCGCGATCTGCTGGCTCGTGCGACTGGCCGTGCCCTCCTGGAGCATCGCCGACGTGAATGCCGCCAGACCGGGCTTGGCAGGCGGGTCGGCCACGCCGCCGGCGCTCAGGGCCAGCCCAAACGAGACCAGCGGGGCATCCCGCTTCTCCACCACCAGCACCTGCAACCCGTTGGGCATGCGCTGCCGCTTGGGCAGCGGAGGCGTGAACGCGCCGGCCAGCGCAGGCGGCGGCTGCTTTGTCCTGTCCACCGTCGTCGTTGTTTGCGTGCGCTGCGGCTCCGGCAGCACCTCCAGGCGCACTCCCCTGTGGGCTGCCAGATACGTCTGTGCGGCGCGGCGGATGTCTTCAGGCTGCACACCCATGAACCGTCCCATGTCCTTGTTGGCCAGGGCCGGGTCGCCACGGAACACGTTGAACGTGTTCAGCCGGTTGGCGCGACCCCCGAAGCCGCCCACGGAGGATACCTGGCGCGCGATCTGCCACTCCAGGTAGTTCTTGGCCCGCTCGACTTCTTCCGAAGTTGGCCCTTGGGCCTGCAATCGCTCGATCTCCTGCAGCGCGGCCTGCTCTCCCTCGTGCAGCGTATGGCCTGCCGCGGCGGTCACCTCCAAGTGCACCGCGCCTGCAATCTCCGCGGCGGCATGGTAGACGCCCACGCCCTGGGCGATGCGCTTCTCGTACACCAGGGCGTTGTGCAGGCGGGAGCTTTTGCCTTCGGCCAGGACGGCCGTCAGGAGGTCCAGCGCCGCCTCATCAGCCGTGTAGCGGGGAACAGCAGGCCAGGTCAGGTACAATCGAGGCAGGAGCACCTTGTCGTAGACGGTCAGCTCAGTCTTGCCTTGAAGCGGCGAGTCTATGCGCCGGATGCGCGTCGGACTGGGGCCAGGCGGCAGGTCTGCAAAGTAGCGGTGCACCAGGTCCTTCGCCTCTTCCAGGTCGAAGTCCCCCGCCACGGCCAGGCTTGCGTTTGCGGGCGTGTACCAGCGCTGGAAGAAGGCTTTCACGTCGTCCAGGCTGGCGGCGTCCAGGTCTTCGTGATAGCCGATGGTGGGCCAGTGATAGGGGTGAGGAGAGGGGTAGGTCGCCTCCGTCAGGTGGAGGTACGCCATGCCGTACGGGCGGTTCTCGTAGCTCTGGCGGCGCTCGTTCTTCACCACGTCCCGCTGCACGTCAAAGCGGCGCTGGTCCAGGGCGTCCAGCAGGAAGCCCATGCGGTCCGCCTCCAGCCACAGGGCAAGCTCCAGGTAGTTGGCAGGCACGTTCTCCCAGTAGTTCGTGCGGTCGGGCGTCGTGGAGCCATTCAGGACGGCCCCCACCTTCTGCAGCGGCTCAAAGTGGCTGGCATTGTGGTGCTTCGTGCCCTCGAACATGATGTGCTCGAAGAGGTGAGCGAACCCGGTCTTCCCCGGCGCTTCGTCCTTGGAGCCCACGTGGTACCACACGTTCACCGACACCAGCGGCAGCGAGCGCTCCTGGTGGAAGATGACATCCAGGCCGTTGGGCAGCGTGATCTTCTCGAAGGGTATTTCCATGCCGACTCTTTCTGCCTCCCCCTTCCCGCGACGGGAAGGGGGACTGAGGGGGTTAGGTCAATGGCGCTCAGGCTGCCTGCCGTGTTGTTTGTAGGGGCGCAAGACTTGCGCCCCTTTTATTGGGGTGAAAACAGGGCCTAGCGGCGTTAGAAAGCGTTGCCTCGTCATCCTGAACGAGGCGGTCAAACAAGGCCCGACTTCCCTAGCGGTCGCCGCAGCGAAGGATCACCTACACGTCACGCCGTCGCGAATGAGGGACGCGGCAGCATCCCGTGTCTGCCAATGGATAAACGTCCCCAGCCAGATAGTCACTACCTCTCAGCCAGCGTGCCCTTAATAGCCTCTTCGCTAAGGCTAGGGTATTCCTTGACGATTTCAGGAACGGTCATACCAGAAGCCAAGAGTTCCAGCAGGAGGGAAACAGAGATGCGCGTTCCCTGGACGCGCGGAGCGCCGCCCAGGTGTTCTGGATCCGCAACGATCCACTTCATGACTCTCCTCCTCCGGTGAAAACCCAAGGGCGGGGCACAATCTTGCCGATTTCCCCCAGATTCTATCACATATCCGTTCTCCAATTCGGATTTAGCTGTCTGTGCAACATTTAGACCCTTAGCGAGCCACGGAACCCCCTAGCGGCATAGTAGGATTCTGCTCCGTTGTGATACACAAAGACAGTGTCGTAGCGACGGTCACAAAAGAGGGCGCCGCCAAGTTTTCTAATATCAGAAGGTGTTTTCACCCAACTCGACGTCTTCGTATCGAACTTTTCAAGTTTCTGCAGCTCTCGATATTGTTCTTCCGTCAAAAGCTCAATACCCATGGCAGCCGCCATAGTGATAGCGCTGTCTTTTGGCTTATTTTCTTTCCTTGCCTCCAGCGCTTCATGATCGTAACAAAGGTTTCTGCGGCCTTCAGGACTTTCCGCTGAACAATCACAAAAAATGTATTCGCCCGTCTTCTTATCATGACCAACAACATCCGGTTCACCGCCGGTCCTTTCCATTTCATTGAGTGACCACAGTTTTTCAGTATTCGCTTCCAGCTTTGCCTGTACTTTGGCCCATTCAAGACCGTTATGGCGGTCCATGTTTTTCTCAAAACTGACTTTCAATGTTGTGAGTAGTTCTTCACGCTGTTCTGGCGCCAATTCCTTTGTTTTGCTAGTAATGTTATGCATACGATCATATTACCTCTGATGAACAGCAGTGTGCTGAAAAACTCCCTTTGGCAATCCCACGGCCCCTTCATGAATGGAAGGGGGAGGAAATTGTATCTGGGGGACACCCCCAGACCCCCGCCAAAGGGGCCTTCGCCCCTCTGGACACCCCTTTTCCCGCAGCCTGCTACCCCACCGCCTCCATGACCTTCTTCCTGTAATCGTCCGCGCCGATGCGCATCAGGCCCAGCGCGCCGATGGTCGCGGCGTTGGCGCCTGCCTTGATGAACCGCGCCACCTGCTGCGGGTTGTTGGGCGCGTTGCCGCCCACGCTCACCCACCTGCCCGCCGCCCGCACGCGGCGCACCACGTCCTCCATCACCCGCCATACCTCTTCCTGGCGGGGGAAGCCCATGCTCTGTCCCAGGTCGCCGGCGGCCACGTGCAGCATGTCAATGCCCGCCACCTTCAGGATGGCATCCAGGTTCTTCACCGCCTCCACCTCTTCAATCATCGGGATGACCATGACGTTGGCGTTGACGAACTTCGTGGACTCGTCGCGGGAGGCCGCCACGCCGTAGTCGTGGGGCCTGCCGCCGCCGACGCCGCGATGGCCGTCCGGGTAGTACCGGGCGGCCTTGGCCACTGCCATCGCCTGCTCTGCCGTGTTCACGTGGGGCACAATGATCCCCTGGACGCCCCTGTCCAGGAACTGCAGGATTGTCGTGTCTGCGTGGTCGGGGATACGCGCGATGGGCGTAATGCCGAAGGCTTCGGCGGCGCGCACCATGTGCTCCACCTGGTCCAGGCTCATGGGGCCGTGCTCGCAGTCAATGAACGCGAAGTCGTAGCCGATGGCCCCGAACATCTCCACCGTCTCCGGCGAGTAGCTGCTGACGATGGCCCCAAAGGCGGGTTTCCCCTGGGCCAGCTTGGCCTTCAATGTGTTCACGCGCATGGTGTTCTCCTTTGCTTGGCGGTTTATGGTGCTATGAAGATATCCTTGTCGCCCACACAAGGGGTGGAATTGTCATCCCGAGAGCTTGTGAACAAATGCGCCTCTGATCTTTGTGGAATACACGTCACTGTCGTTCTGAGCCATGACGGCAGTCAGGCGAAGAATCCAAAGCGATGGCCATTTCATGGCTCCTTCTCTGCATAAGCGGTTTGTCTTCATCGGCACAGGCCCGAGATTCTTCGCGAGGCAGTCGCTGGTGATGGCTGTTGTCGTTTGACCGCCTCGCTCAGAACGACAAATGGTATGCACTCCGCCGAGAAACAGCGGGCTTCATAAGTTCACAGGCTCTGAGCGAGTCGGTCATACGCGGCTTGCCGTTCTCAGCGACTGCCGCAGTGAAGTCCCGACTCTGTCGAGGATCCCGATACGTCGGGAGATAACTCACGGGCTTTGCCATCACGTAAAGGGCTGCGGCAGCAGCCCGCGGTCATCTATTGCCAACCCGCCTCTGTCCTGTGTGACGATGCCCTTTTGCCCGTCGTGCGTGTTGACACAACACCCCTGCTTCCGTACACTTTTCCCACTGTTAACAACCGCATACTGGCTCCCAGGCGCCCCAGGGCTTAATCAGGGAAGGCGGTGTAAGTCCGCCACGGTTGCGCCACTGTAAGCGGGGAGCCTGCCGGCATCGCGCCACTGTCCCGGCTCGTCGGGATGGGAAGGCGCCGGCAGGCTACGATCCGCAAGTCAGGAGACCTGCCCGGGAGACACCAACGCTTGCTCTGCGCATACAGAGGAGGTGCACTATGGCTGCTCCCTAGTCCCAGCCGGTAGCCCATCTCGCAGTCCCTGCTTCACAGAGAGCAGGGATTTTTTGTTTAGGACAGCATCCGTTCTTCTCCCTTCTCCCTCCCCTCTTTAGGGGAGGCAGACCGAGAGGGAGAGGTCGGTCCCAAGGAGAACACAATGACCGCTACCACGAACGACGCCCTTTCCAGCCAGGCCACAGGCCGGCGCATCGTCCTGCCCCGCTGGCTCGCCCAGGCCGCAGCGATGGCCGGCTTCCTGGCCGCCATCCTTGCCTCCAACTACGCCCTCCAGGGCTTCCTCAACGTCAAGCTCTTCGATATGCTGGTCTTCCTGGCGGGCTACACCTTGGGGTTCCGTCGAGGAGCCATTGTAGCAGCCGCCGCTTGGGTGGTCTACGGCACCTTCAACCCCTTCGGCCCCTCGGGCATGCCGCTGCTGGCGATCGAGATGGCCTCCGAAGGCGCGTACGCCCTGGCCGGCGCGCTGGCCCGGAGGCTCGTCCAGTCGGATCGCGTGCGCTTGCTGCCCAGCCGCGCCGGCCTCGTCTTCGCCGCCGCCGCCGTCGTCTCGACCCTGGCCTACGACGCCGCCACCAACATCTACACCGGCGTCGCCTGGGCTGCCCTGGCGGGTTCGGCCGACTACTCCCGCTGGATCGGGGTCGCCCTCTTCAACCCCGGCGCGCTCTGGTTCGCGGCGGCCCACCTCTCAAGCAATGTCGTCTTCTTCGCCGCGCTGGCGCCCATCGGCGTCGTAGCCGCGCGCAGGCTGCGGAAGTAGAGGACGCCATGAAAACAGAACGATTCACCCGCCCGGCAACGCTGGCGGCGCTGCTGCTCGTCGCCCTCTGGGCTACTATTGCCTGCACCCGCACGGTCCAGGTCCCTGCTCCCACGCCGGTCACCGAGACCATCAAGGCCAGCATGCTGGTACAGTCCGGCGACGAGGAAGCCGATATCCGCTGGTTCCGCGACGTCGTCGTTCCGAAGGGCTCCGACGCCTGGCAGTTCACCGAGACCGTAACTCAAGGCCAGGTCGAGTCCCAGTACTACGCCCTGTACCGCGCCCACTTTGTGGACTCCCTCTTTGGCGTCAAGGGGCAGAACCCCAAGTTCTGGCTCCTCTTCGTCTGGAGCGATGCCGAGAGCAAATGGGAGCCGCTGCCTGTCGGCGCAGACCTCTTCTCCCTCAAGGAGGGCCACATCCTGGCCTGGTACTACGCCGATACCACGGACCAGCAGAGCGTGCCCACGGTCAGCCCTTAGCCCTGCGCGTAGTGGTTGGCCCCGCCCTTTGCCTGAGGGAAAGGGGCGGGGCCAACGTCGGGAGCGTGTCTCGGTAGGGGCGCGCAGCATGCTGCGCCCCTACGTGCTCGTCACCACCAAGGGGGACGCTGCTCCCGCCGCAGCCCGTAGGGGCACGACATGTCGTGCCCGTGTGGCTTCCCCCACCTTGCGGGGGACTGGGGTAGGGGGTATCCCGTGGTAGAATAGCCTTTGCCGTAGCAGAGCATGCCTGCGAAGGCATCGCTCTGCCGCAGGCAACCTTGTATCACAACGTATCACAATCCAAATGAGCGTGCCAGTGCGCAAACCTTCCGTTTCCAAAGGCAATCTCCCCCGCGTCACCATCTTCACCGACGGCGCTTGCCTGGGCAACCCCGGCCCCGGCGGCTACGGTGTTGTCTTGCTGTTTGGCCCCCAGCGCAAAGAGCTCTCCGGCGGCTACCGTCTGACCACCAACAACCGCATGGAGATCATGGCGGCCATCGCGGGCCTGGAGGCTCTCACACAGCCCTGCACCGTAGCCCTCATCAGCGACTCCCAGTACCTGGTCAACGCTATGGAAAAGGGCTGGGCCGCTAAGTGGAAGGCCAGCCGCTGGATGCGTAACAAGACCGAGAAAGCCATCAACCCCGACCTCTGGGAACGGCTCCTCGCCCTCTGCAGCAAGCACGATGTCACCTTCTCCTGGGTCCGCGGCCATAGCGGCACGAAAGAGAACGAGCGCTGCGACCGCCTCGCCGTCACCGCCGCCAACCAGCAGGGCCTGCCGGAGGATGACGGGTACAGGCCGTAGCCCACAAACGCGCCCGAGTGTCCTTCGGTGTTCGGAACCAAAGGACCGCGAGAGGCCTATGCGCTGGCAAGGCATACTGTCATTCTAGAGCGAGGTGGTCA
>JACQUI010000186.1 GCA_016210395.1 Chloroflexota bacterium
ATCCAATGCTACGCGTCTCGCAACATATGGCGTCATTTGGAAGAGCCAAAACGCTCCGACTGGCCCCGAAGGGGGTTTTACGAAGGAATCAGGGGTATGGATTTGCTCACCTGGACAGTGGAGCAATGGTTCCTGGCCGAGGCTTTTCAGAAGGCGCAAGAAGAAGGCTCCGTGGCACCAGACGAGGTCTTTGACCCCTTCAACCTTGTGGCAAGTGCAGGCAATAATAATCCATTTCCATTGTGGCTTTCATTGCAGATAAGGACGGCAATTGCTCAAATGTACGAAGGTGGCAATTGCCTTGATCCGGTACCATCATGTCTGGTCGGAGAGGACAAATCAGGGCATTATCATGGCATTGGCTATCTTCGGTTACCCGGCGGAATGGGAGTGCTGGCTAGGTCGGGGGCGAAGAGGCAACATTTTCGTGGCGTCCGTGTTTCTGACCTTGTGGAAGAGATCCTCGTTTTTGAAATCTGGGAACAAATCCAAGATATTATGGCAGGCAGGCGGAAAGCCGCCACCTATCAACACATTGAAGGGGTAGTTCGACAGTTTAGGGTAGACTACCCAATATTCTCAGGAAGTTGGGTAGGGGAACTCCCATGACCACCAGCACTCCGCTCATGACCGCTGAAGAACTTATCCGCTTGCCGCGTGGCAGAGAGCGGCATGAGCTTGTGCAGGGCCGCCCGGTGACCATGCCGCTGCGCGGCATGCGGGACGGAGCCGTCGTAGCCAGCGTTGCCTATCTTGTAGGCAAGTACGTAGAAGCACACGGCCTTGGCGAAGCGCTTCTGGGCGCGGGCGTCATCATGCACCGGAACCCGGATACCGTGTACGGCCCGGCGGTGTCGTTCGTTGCCAGGGAACGTCTGTTCGTAAGTGCTATGCCTGATGGCTACCTGGAGACCATGCCAGACCTGGTTGCAGAGGTAGTAGCGCCTGATGACATGGCTGAAGAGATGCAAGCGAAGGTGGAGGACTGCCTTGCGGCAGGCGTGAAGCTGGTATGGGTGGTCTACCCGGAAAGGCGCTCCGTCGTCGTCTATCGCTCGCTGGAAGACGTGCGCGTCCTGCGGGAGGGCGACACGCTGACGGGGGAGCCTGCGCTGCCGGGGTTCCGCTGCTCTGTGCGGGAGCTGTTCTTGGGTTGAGGGAAGCGTGTGGTGATGGGGTGCAAGGGGAGGGTCGCTCTGCCCCTACACCTGGGACTCTCATGACACCTGCCTGGGAGCGTCGTTGTAATTAATAGACCGCCTGGTAGGAGATTTCCATGCGCACGCCTTTGGCCGTCCTCGCTTTTCTGGCCACCGCCATGCTGGCAGCCGCCGGCTGCACCACCAGCGCGGCGCAGGGCAACCCTGCGCTGCCTCCTGGGTTCGCAGAGGCCCAGGTCCCCTTGACGGACCTGAACGCTTACCTGTACGTGAACCCTGGCGCACCCGTGTCCGTGCCGGTGAAGTGGTTCGGGAAGGTGGCGGGTGTCCAGGGCGTCCCGCCTACGGCTTTGCTGGGGGGCGCCGACGCCATCGGCGTGCGCAGAGCGGCCGTGGGCCTCGGCCCCACCATTGACCACTTCGCGGGGAGCATCGCCTTTATGGGCGAGCCGGAGGCCCAGGCTGCCGTCGAGTTTGCGGGAAGCCGTCCGCAGACCCAGGCGTGGCGCACCGGCGCAAGCGCTGGCATCGTGTACGGCAACGGCGACTGGCCTGCCGCCGCAAAGACCTCCCTCCAGGGGGGCGGAGGCAAACCCTTTGCCGAGACCTACCCCGAAGCCTGGGAGCTGCTGCGCATGGCGCCGGCATCGCCGCCGGCCAAGCCGATGGCGGCAGGCTTTGCCAGGGTGGAGGGCGACACGCTGGAAAAGGCGGCGTCGCGGGCTGGCATCAGCCTGTCGGGCGTCGGCACGGCGCTGGGGTCGCTGAAGGTCGTCCAGGCGGCCTTCGTGGCCTACGCCGATGGCAACCTGGACGTGAAGGACAGGGTTGACCCTGCGTATTTCAAAGAGCACGGGGCCAGCGCTGTGGCCATCGTCAAGTCGGGCTACCCCGGCTTCCTGCTGGGCTTCTTTCTGAACAGCTTTTCCGGCCAGGCCGGGCTGGAAAAGGGGACCCTGGCCGATGGCCAGGAGGTGCTGACTCGCGATATTGGCAGCGCCTTCGTCATTGTGAAGCCCATCGGCAGCGTGGTCTTCCTGGCCGTTGCGCCGGACAAGGCGGAGGCCGAGAAGGTGATAGAGGCGGTGCTGAAGCAGCAAAAGTAAGGCGCGCTCCTGCTATAATCCCCACATGAGTGCGATCGTGAAAGCTGCGCAGTCGGCGTGGGAGATGGAAGGGGCCAAGGCCCTGCGCCTGCGGGTGTTTGTCCAGGAGCAGGGCGTGCCGCCGGAGCTTGAGCTGGACGAGGCGGACGCCGCCGCCTTCCACGCCGTGGCGCTGCAAGACGGCGTTGTGGTTGGCACGGGGCGGCTCCTCCTGGACTCGCCAACGGAGGCGCGCATCGGGCGTATGGCGGTGGAGCAGCCGCTGCGACGGCAGGGCGTCGGCGGCCAGGTGCTGGCGTTCCTGGAAGGCGAGGCCCGCAGGCGGGGCATCCGGCGCATCACGCTGCACGCGCAGGTCTACGTGAAGAGCTTCTACGCCTCCCACGACTACCGGGAACAGGGGGAGCCGTTCCTGGAGGCCGGCATCCTCCACGTGACCATGGTGAAGGAGCTGTAAGGCGGGCGAAGGCATTACGTGCACCACGGCCAGAAGAAACGCAGGGGCACGACATGTCGTGCCCCTGCGTTTGCCTTGCGCCTAGGAAGTACCCCTATGCCACCCGCTTGCGGCGGTTCTGCAGGTAGTCCACCAGGACAAACTCGCCCAGCTTGTCCGGGTGGGTGTAGAAGGCGCGCCCCTTGTTGATGCGCGTCATCTGGTCAACGAAGTGCATGAGATAGTAGCTGCTCTCCAGCATGAAGGTGTTGATGGTGATGCCCGCCTCGGTGCAGCGCTTCACCTCTTTCAGCGTCTCGTGAATGGTGCGATGGCTGGGCGGGTAGGCGAAGTAGGCGCGGTTGCCTTCGATGTGCGCCGTCGGCTCACCGTCGGTGATGACGATGATCTGGCGAGTGGCCGCCTTCTCCTTGGAAAGGAGTTGGCGGGAGACCATGAAGGCGTGCTGGAGGTTGGTGCCTGAGACCCAGGCGTTCCAGGTGATCTCCGGCAGGTCCTCGCCGCGAAGCTGCACGGCGTAGTCGGAGAAGCCGATGACCCACAGCTTGTCGCGAGGGAACTGGCTCTGGGTCAGCGTGTACAGGGCCAGAGCGACCTTCTTGGCGGCCAGGAAGCTGCCGAACATGCCCATGGAGCGGCTCTGGTCCAGGAGCAGGCAGGTCGCAGCCTCCGTCACCTGCTCCCGGCGGTGGATCACAAAGTCCTCCCGCTGGAGCGTCACGGGCAGGTGCGGGCCGCCGCGTTCCACGGCGTTCAGGATGCTGCGGCGCAAGTCCACGTCAAAGGGATCGCCGAACTCATAGCTCTTGGTCTCGCCGGTGTCTTCGCCGTTGAGGCCCCTGCTGTGGATATCGTGCTGCCCAAAGCGGCCCTTCTTGAGCTGGGAGAAGACCTCGCGCAGCGCCTTCTGGCCGATCTTACGGATGCCCCTGGGGGCCAGCTCCAGCTTGTTGCCCTTGCGCTTGACGTAGCCGGCCTCTTCCAGCATCTGCGTGACCTTGTTCAGCTCTTCGAGGTTGCGGCGCGCCTCCTCGCCCAGAAGCTCCTGGACTTTGTCCAGATTCAGCTTGTCGAACTCGCCGTTGTTCATCACGTCCTGAAGCTGGCGCTCCAGGTCGTCCATGCCCTGCATCTGGCGCATGACCTCCATTGCCTGCTCCAGGGACATGTCATCCTGGCCGGTGAAGGGGTACTGGCCGCGCATGTCGTCCATGGGGAAGAGCTGCTCCAGGGCCATGCCAAGCTGTGACAGCTCGTCCATGGTCTCCTCGTCCAGGAGCGACTCCATCATCTGCTCCAGCTCGCGGCGCATCTCCGGCGACATGCTGTCCATGAGGGACTGCATCTGGCCGATCTGCTGGGCCAGGCGCTCCTTCAGCTCGTCCAGGCTCTGCGGGGGTGTGTCGCCGAACTTGCTCCCCCACTTACCCATGAAGCCCTGGAAGTCCGGATCCTTGCCGTTGGCCTTGTCCTCCAGCATCTGGTTCAGGTCGCGGAGCATCTGGCGCATGGCGGCCATGTCCTGGGGCGACATGCCCTGCATAGCCTGCTTCATGTCGTTGAAGTAGTTCTGCATCATCTGCTGCTTCAGGGAGTCCATCAGGTCCTGGAACTCCTGGCGCGCCTCTTCGTCCATGAAGTCGTAGCTGCTCAGCTCCTTGATCTTGCCGCCGGGGCTATCGGGGAGCTGGTCAAGGCGCTCCCGGTTGCGGTTGGCCCGCTGCTCCATCATGTCAAGGAGCTTCTGCTTCTGCTCGGGCGAGAGGTCGGCGTTCTGAGCGGCCTGCTCGCGGGATTCCTGGACACGCTTGTCAATGCCGCCGCGCTCTTTCTGGACGATGTTGTTCAGGCGCTCTTCAATGTCCTTGAAGACGTTGTTGAGGTTGAAGCGGTCCAAGTTTTCCTGGCGGCGCTGCCGCAGGCGTTCCCGCATCTCGCGAAGGCCCTTCAGTCCGTCGTTCTCCCGCCCGCGGATGCCGCGTTGCATCAGGTTGCGCAGGGCGCGCTGGAGGTCCCCGTGGGCCAGCAAGTCCTCGGACAGCTCGTCCATGACGGTCTCATCGTCCAGCTCAAAGATGCGCTGTGAGCCGTCCCAATGAGAGTAGCGATACCGGTAGGTCATGGGAGCCTCCTGGGGCCGACCGTGCTCGTGCCTGCGACTGCGCTGTGGAAGCAGCGGGTAGGTAGTTGGGTAGCCGACGAAAGCGGGGAAGCTGAAAGGGCCGCCGCAAGGCGAGCGCCTGCTACGCGGAGCGGGCCGCAGCCCCCTCTCTAGGGGTTGCCGCCGGGCGGGCGGAAGGCTGCTCGCCGCGCCGCACCTTTTCCAGCAGGTCATCGCGGCCGGCGACGAACAGGATGTCGCCCTTTGCGATGATCTCCTCCTTGGCAGGAAGCAAGATCGGCTCTCGCCCACGGCGAATGGCCAGCACGGTGATGCCGTAGCGGTCCCGCGTGCTGCCCAGGCCGGCCTCTTCCAACGTCAGTCCCACCAGCCGTTCCGGCGGCCGGAAGCGGCTGATGCCGAAGCTGGACGTGACGGAGAGGTAGTCCTGCACGTCCGGGTTGAACAGAGCATGGGCCAGACGCACGCCGGCATCCTGTTCCGGGTTGATGACCTTGTCCGCGCCGCTGCGCTCCAGGGCGCGAGCGTGCAAGGGGGTGTTTGAGCGGGCCACAACCTGCGGAATGCCCAGTTCCTTCACCAGGAGGGTGATGAGAATGCTGGCCTCGATGTCCGCTCCGACCGCAACGATGGCAAGGTCATAGTTGCTGATGCCCAGCTCACGCAGGACCGACTCGCTGGTGGCGTCGCCTTGCACGACAGTGGTGAGCTGGCCTTCCAGGTCCCGGACGACCTGCTCGCTCTTGTCTATGCCCAGGACGTCGAAACCCAGGTGGTAGAGCTCCTGGGCCAGGCTGATGCCGAACCGCCCCAACCCTATGACAACTGCTTGCTTCGCCATGCTTTGCCTCTAGCCTATTCTAACGCTTTCCTGAGCATAGCGGTACACGCCGCATCGCTGGCGTCCTCCCCCAGCTTGATCACCGTGTCCGCGCCGCTGCGTTTCAGGGCCCGCATATGGAGCGGCGAGGTGCACATGGCCACCACCTGGCGGACGCCCATCTCTTTCACCAGCAAAGTAATCAGGATGCTGGCCTCAATGTCTAGCCTCACCGCCACGATGGCGAGGTCGTAGTCGCCGATGCCTAGCTCCCGCAAAAGCCGCTCGCTTTTGGCGTCGCCTTGCACGACAGTGGTGAGCTGGCCCTCCAAGTCCCGAACGACCTGCTCGCTCTTGTCTATGCCCAGGACGTCGAAACCCATGCGGCGCGCTTCCTGGGCCAGGCAGAAGCCGAAGTGTGCCAATCCGATCACCACGGCTCGTTTCGCCACACGCTGCCTCTAGCCTATTCTGACACTTTCCTGGGAATAGCGGTACACGGCATGCCGCTGCCCCTGCCCAAGGGCAAGAGCAATGGTCAGGGGGCCTATTCTGCCCACAAACATGGTGAGGGTGATAATGGCTTTGCCGACGTTGGAGAGGTCCGCCGTAATCCCCGTGGAGTGCCCCACCGTACCGAAGGCCGATACCACCTCGTGCAGGATCTTGTCAAACGGGAACGGTTCGGTGATGGCCAACAGGAACGATACGCCCCCGATAAAGCCTACCGCCAGGAAGGCGACGGTCAGCGCCCGCTGCACCTGGCTGGTGGGGATCTCCCGCCTGAACGCCTCCACGTAGCTCCGGTTCCGCACAGAGGCGCATACCGCAGCCAGGATGACAGCGAAGGTGTTGACTTTGATTCCCCCTGCGGTTGAGCCTGAAGCGCCTCCAATAAACATGAGGCTGATGAGCACGACGATGGTCTGGAGATGGGCAACCCCCAGGTCGACCGTGCTGAATCCGGCAGTGCGGGTGTTGACAGAGAGGAAGAACGAATTCATGACTTTTGTCCCCAGCGTGTCTCCTCCTAGGGTTCCGGAATTGCCGTATTCAAACAACAGGAACAAGAGCGCACCCGCCAGCCAAAGAGGCACCGAGGTCACCAGCACCAGGCGGCTGTCCAGGCTGAACCTGTTGAAACGCCGCATCTTCAGGACATCCACGTAGAACCCATAGCCCAAGCCCCCTGCGATAACAGATAGGGCCACAGCTCCCAGCAGGTAGTAGTCGCCACGAAGGTTGGCCATGCTCACCGAGCCGGGGAGAACGTCGAAGCCGGCGTTGTTGTACGCGGAGATGGCTGTAAACAGCGCCTGCCATGCCCCTTCGCCAGGGCCGAAGACCTTCTCAAACCGCCAGAACAGGATGGCGAAGGTGACGGCAAGGATAACGAAGGCGACCGCAATGACCTGCAACGTGAGGCGTACCAGACCGCCGAACTGGCTTGCTTCCAGGAAGCCTCGCGTCACAATGAGCTGGCTGGGCAGTGAGAGGCGCTGAACGACAATGAGCAGCAGATATGTGGCGGTGCTCATGAACCCCAGGCCGCCGACGAGGATCAGGGCCATGATGACGCCCTGGCCCCAGTGGTTCCAAAAAGTGCCGGTGTTGACCACCACCAGGCCGGTCACGCACGCGGCGGAGGTGGCGGTGAACAGGGCGGTCATGAAGGGGGCGAAGCGCCCAGTGACGTTGAAGAAGGGAAGCCACAGGAGGAACGTGCCAACGGCAATAAGCCCCCCAAAGCCGTACAGCAGGATCAGGGGCGACTCGAACTTGCGCCCTGGATTGCGCCGTGGCGGTGCGGGAATGTAGACGGGTTGTAGCTCATGCTGCCGGGGCGTCCGGACCACCCGGTCCCCGGGCCGTCGTCTCCAGGCGTTAGCCATACAGACCTGTTGTCTTTTGTGTTGTGGCTGCCCGCATCTGCTGCGAAGGATTGACCCCTCCCAAGCCGGCGGCCGCTACTATGTTACACCTTCCATCTATTCATCAACAGGGTGACGTGAGGGTCATTACCCTTTGTCCGTGTGCGCTATGCCCGTATGCTTTGACAGCCGGACTTCCTGACGCTACAGTCTTGCTATCTTCGCAAAGGCAGTGCAACGCATGGCCGTCTCCAAGAAGGTCCGCCAGTTCATGGAGCAGGGCTCCTGGATCCGCCGCATGTTCGAGGAGGCCAACGCCCTCCGCGCCAAGATCGGCCCGGACAAGGTCTTCGATCTCTCCCTGGGCAACCCCATCGTGGAGCCGCCCAAGGAGTTCTACGACGAGCTGCGCCGCCTGGCCGAGCACCCCACGCCGGGCATGCACCGCTACATGCCCAACGCGGGCTACGCCGAGACCCGCGCCGCCGTCGCCGCCCAGCTCCGCGAGGAGACCGGCCTGGACTTTTCCGCAAACGAGGTCATCATGACCTGCGGCGCGGGCGGCGCGCTGAACGTCATCATGAAAACACTTCTCGACCCCGGCGACGAGGTGGTCATCTTCGCCCCGTACTTCGTGGAGTACCACTTCTACGCCGACAACCACGGCTGCTCCTGCCGCGTCATCCCGCCCGACGCCGGCTTCCTGCCGGACATGCGCGCCTTCGAGGCCGCCCTCAACCCGCGCACGCGTATGGTGCTCATCAACTCGCCCAACAACCCCACGGGCGTGCTCTACCCCTGGACGACCATCGCCCAGCTTGGCGGCATCATCCAGCGCAAGGAGCGCGAGTTCGGCACGGAGATCTTCCTGGTCAGCGACGAGCCCTACCGCAAGCTGCTGTTCGACGGCCTGGAGTACCCCCACATCTTCCCTCATCACGTCCGCAGCATCGTCGCCACGTCCCACTCCAAGGACCTGGCGCTGCCGGGCGAGCGCATCGGGTACGTGGCAGTGCACCCGGACTACAGCGGCCGGAGCGAGCTGATGGATGGCCTCACCTTCTGCAACCGGACGCTGGGGTTCGTCAACGCGCCCGCGCTCATGCAGCACATCGTCAAGGCCCTGCAGGGCGTGACCGTGAGCATCGCCGAGTACCAGGCCAAGCGCGACTACCTCTACAAAGAGCTCACGGGCATGGGGTACACGGTGGTGAAGCCCCAGGGGGCCTTCTACATGTTCCCCAAGTCGCCCCTGGAAGACGAGCTTGCCTTTGGCGACATCCTGCGGGAGTACAACGTGCTGGTCGTGCCCGGGCGCGGCTTCGGGCTGCCCGGCTACTTCCGCATCTCCTACTGCGTCGCCGAACGCGAGGTGTACGGCGCGCTGCCCGGCCTGCGCGCCGCTATCGGGCGGGTGCGAGGCGAAGGGAGGTAGGAGGCGGGGAATGCGTTGGGAAGCCCGATCTCCAGAAACCGAATCAGATCACGGGTGTTGACGGAATGGCACACGCGTTCTACTCTATTGAAGTAGCCCTCCACCAAAATGCCTAGCTACGCGAGAAGCACATGTCTGACAAAACGACTATCGAATGGACGGATGCCACATGGAATCCGGTAACGGGATGCACCAAGGTGAGCCCTGGGTGTGCCCACTGCTATGCCGAAGCCATTACCCTTCGTTTCCGCAGGGGAGGACCATACCTGCCCGGCCTGGCAACGATACGACTGCACGAGGACCGCTTGGGGCAACCGCGAAAGTGGACAGAACCACGCAGGGTTTTTGTGAACAGCATGAGCGACCTTTTCCATGAACACGTGCCCTTCGAGTTTGTGGATCGGGTGTTCCAGGTCATGGCTGACTGCCCTCATCATTGTTTTCAGATTCTCACGAAGCGGCCTGAGCGAATGCTTGAGTATTCACAGCGACTTGGCGTGAGTAGAACTTGGCCGAACCATGTCTGGGCAGGTACGTCGGTTGAAAACCAATACTGGGCCGACAGAAGGGTCCCAATCTTGCGAGAAGTTCCGGCTCCAGTCCGCTTCCTCTCTTGTGAGCCATTGCTGAAACCCCTTTCGTTGGACTTGAGTGGGATTGATTGGGTCATCGTCGGAGGAGAAAGCGGACCGAAGGCGCGGCCAATGAGAGGCGAATGGGTGGCAGACATACGACACCAGTGTGAGCGGGCAGGAGTTCCCTTTTTCTTCAAGCAATGGGGGGGGAGAACCTGCAAGGCGGGAGGACGAATCTTGGATGGCAAGCTGTGGAATGCGATGCCTTTCGCACGCCCCTCCGGGGCCACAGTTGCCCAAGATTCTTTCCTGCTTGCTTCATGTGTTCGGGAAGGCGATGAGGTCGCCGCCACTTAGGCCACGTTCCGTTTTCGAGGTGACTGGCTTGACCGTCACTTTTTCATCTTTTCGGAGGTCCTGGATTGCCTTACGGTAGTCAGACTCAACCAAATCGGTATCCATACACGATTCCTCCTGCACACTCATAAACGATTTAGTTTGGCCAGCGAACTTACGAAGGAGTAATTGCTGTAGATTTGCTATGTCGTCATTAATAAGTTTCATCTGCGCAGCTACGGCCTTATCTTCTGGGCCCAAATACGCGAAAGCCCCGCCTGCTCCTTGGTTCTTCATTACGCTTTTCATTAGCATCCGCCCACGAGGATGCTTAGTTGCATGGATCATATAATACAACGTCTGTATTTTGTTATCCATGCACACCCTAAATGGGGTGCATAAGCAGTGAAGAGATCCCAATTGCTTAATATACAAATCTCTTAGTTGGAACTCCTTGTCCTGTTCTGTCAGTTTGGATTCGACTATTGCCTTCCATTCGTTAGTCCCGAAAAGGTCATCAAAGGTGATTTCTAGCTCGCCTTTGCTAAGAAAGCGGGCTATGTCGCGTAACATGAAATTGACAAACACTTCACTACGGGGAACTGAGAGGATCTGTCTTATGGTTTCAACCCGGATTTCCCATTTCAACCAACAATGACTGTGCCAACTTGAGAACGGTGGGTTGTTTTCGCCCTGGGGCACCCGTCAACCCTCCCCGCGACGGCACTCTGCGGGAGCCTGAGGCTTCCTGGCGCCCTTTCCCCGTACAAGATCGCAGAGTTCGGCTCGCCGTGGGTCGCATCAGCCTCAACACAGGGCACACCACCCCCTGGGATCTCCGCCTCCCCCACGTGTCGCCGGCGTGGTGTTTCCTCAGCCGGGTGCAGGGCGTAATGCTGCGATGCGCTGCAGCACCCCCTGGAACACCCCGAACGGTACGGCCGCTTCAGCCAACTGGAACACCAGCCCCCGGGCATGGCGCACAAGACGCCCTCCCGTCTTCATCAGCTTCACCTGGAGGCTGCGCAGCGACCAGTGCTTGATGGACGGGGGCAGCGCCAGCCGCCGCAGGAAGTTCCCCAGATTGTAGGCCAGGACAAAGAGCCGGAGCCGTACTTGGTTGGCAACGAAGCGGTGACAGGAGAGCTTGGTCCAGTTGAGAGCATACTTGCCCTCTTTGATCCACTGTTCGGCGCTCCCTCGCCCATTGTAGAAGTGCACGACGGCCTCAGGTCCGGCGGTGAGGTTCGTGACGATGAAGCCCACCCGCGGGAACAACTCTTCCCGGCGCCATTCCACTTTGGCTACCACTCGCCTGGCCCGGTCCCAACTCCCTGCTTGATACCGGAACTCGTGGTAGCGGACCACCGGCCTCCTGGACGGCCTGCCCACAGGCCGCTGCAGCAGATGCTCGATCTCCCGCTCCACCACGTCGTTGCTGGACA
>JACQUI010000191.1 GCA_016210395.1 Chloroflexota bacterium
CTGTCATGCTAGAGCGAGGTGGTCAGACCACGTTAGTCCTCCCCCACGACTGCCTCGCGAAGCATCCCTCACCCGCTTCGCCTCTGCGCAAAGGGCTGCGGCAGCAGCCCGCGTTCCACTACTGCCAAACGGATTTCATCCGTACGGGTGTCCCGACGTGTCGGGACATGAATGATTCTGAGCGAGTGAGGGACGAACATCCCGAAGAATCTAAGGCTTCTCGCCAGAGTTTGCGCCACGCATTTCTTCAGAAAGGGATGTTGTGCCCACGACCGCCTTGGATGCTTCGCCTGATTGCCGTCATGGCTCAGCATGACAACAAACGCGACTGGCAAGAGGGATTGCAGAGCAAAACCACAGGAGTGCAGAGGGCGCAGCCTCCAACCTGCATCTGAGCGATCTGAAGGCCGGGGGCAAGGGGTGACATTGTAGGGGCATCCCGATAAACATCGGGACGCCCCTACGTCGCTTTAACCCCGACCCTACCGCCGGAAATGACGCCGCAGCGCGATCACGAAGAGCGCGATGAGGAAGATGTCCCACACCATGTTGAAGTAGGCCACAATCAGCCCCCAGTCCGCCATCACCTGCGCGTTCCCACGCAGCAGGCTCCCCGCCGTCAGCGCCAGGTACCACGCCTTCAGGTAGTCCCCGCCGAAGGGCAAGAACGCTCCCCCCCAGCGCCACGCGTAGTCCACCGCCTCGTGCGGCTCTTCCCCGCTCCAGTAGAAACCGGCGTACAGGTACAGCGCCGCGAACAGGAGGGACGTGAGGAGGTACACGACCAGGGGTCGCCACGCGCTCTCGCCATACATCGCAACAGCGCGGTACACCCGCAACGCGACATTGCGGGTAAACCACCCCGTATCCGGGTCGCGCCGCCGCATGTCCATCTGCCCTATGTAGAAGTGGCCCGCCTCCACCTCCTGCTTCTGCCCCTCGTAGTTCAGCCGGAGCTGCCGGTACAGGTTCGCCACCAGGCGCGCCTTGTTTTGGTTTTCTCGCTGCTGCCTGTCCGGCTTGCTCGCTTCTTCCTCACCTGGTGTGTTGCCCTCGTTTTCTGCCGGAATCGTACCCTTCTCTTTGCGGTTTTCCTCCTCTCGCTCCATCTCCAGGTGGTCGTACAGCACGTTGTGTTCCACCCAGGACAATAACCTCTCCGCCTTCTTTGCCCAGGTGATGTCCGTGAACTGGACTTTCGCCAGGTTGGTCCGCAGGAAAGAGACCCTGGAGAGCTTCACGTCCTCAAAAAAGAACTCCTCCGGCTTCTCAATAGCGAGCTCCTGGAAGCTGACGATACCCTGCCCCAATCCGGTTGGGAAGGCTGCATGCTGGAATAATGTCCTTCCGGTGAAGGTGGCCTCCAGGAACTCGGCGGCCCCGCTGAAGGTGGCCTGGCCGAAGTCGGCGTCCCCGGTGAAGTGGGCCTGGCCGAAGTCAGTGTCCCCCGTGAAGTGGCGTCGGAGAAGTGCGCATTGCCGGAGAAAATGGCCTGGGAGAAGTCTGCATACTCGCCGAAGAGGGCCTCCAAGAAGTATGCGTTGCTGTTGAAGGTGGCCCTCCGAAAGCGTACGTTGCCGTTGAAAGTGGCCAAGGGAAAGTTGGCATTCCCTGTGAAGGTGGCGTCGGAGAAATCGGCGTTCTGGGCGAAGGTGGCATTGCTGAAACGGTCGTCCTGGGCGAAAGTGGCGTCCCGGACAAAAGTGGCCCTTATGAAATCGGCACCCCCTGCAAAGGTGGCCCCAGAGAAATCGGCGATCCGGCTGAAGGTGGCGCCCCCGAAGTCGGCGGCACCGCTGAAGGTGGCGCTCGAGAAGTCGGCGGCCCCGGCGAAGGCGGCCCTCGAGAAGTCGGCGGCCCCGCTGAAGGTGGCCCCCCAGAAGTCGGCGTCTCCGCTGAAGGTGGCCCTCGTGAAGTTGATGGGCTTTGCTATCGTGGGCAGGCCTTCCACGACCTCCCCCCACACCACTGGGCCGGGGAATACCACACCATCCAGCCGGATTACTTCCGCGCCCTTGTCTTCACTGTCCCGCCCTATCTTGTCCCGCAGCACCTCCATGAACGCTGCCTGGTCTTTGTAGGCGTCGGTGCTGTGCAGGATGCAATGGCGTATGACTCCTCCTACCTCCAGCGGGCACTGGTAGCCGTCAAAGCGCGCTTTGTACGTGCAATTAGCCATAGCAGGCGCAGTATACCACCGGACTGTGCCATCCAGTGCTGGCCATAGCCACCCTGTTGCGCTACCCTTGAACCGTGTCCTCTCCATCGCCCCGCCGGCGGGTTCGCGCCCCTCAACCCATTACGGAAATCGGATTTGTTTCTCCAAAAAATAAAGGGAATCCCAGATACAAACCCGAGCTACAAGAAGCCCTCGGGGAATGGCGAAAACGAATCGCACGCCTCCTCCACCCTCCCCCTCGCACGCTCACCCCGCATCCAGCGCCCCGCAACAGTGCTATCATATCTGGCATGACTATACAGCTCAAACACCGCATCGCTGCACTGGTGGAAACCGCCGCCGCAGAGGCCCAGCGCCAGGGGGCGCTGCCCTCGGGCCCGCTGCCGGACATCGAGGTGGAACGTCCCCAGAACCCGGACCACGGCGACTTCTCCGTGAGCCTTCCCCTGAAGCTGGCGCGCGCCGCCCGTATGAACCCCATGGCCATCGCCCAGCGCCTCACGCCGCTGCTCCCCTCGGAGGAGGCCATCGCAGGGGTGCAGATTGCGCCGCCGGGGTTCATCAACTTCCGGGTGAGTCAAGCGTGGCTGCAGCAGCAGGTGGAGTCGGTCATCTCGGAAGGGGGGCGCTTCGGCAACCTGACGCTGGCCCGTCCACAGCGGGTGCAGGTGGAGTTCGTCAGCGTGAACCCAACAGGGCCGGTGCACGTGGGCCACGCCCGGGGCGCGGTGCTGGGCAGCGGGCTGGCCAGCATCCTCGCCGCCGCGGGACACAACGTGAGCCGCGAGTACTATATCAACGACGCCGGCACGCAGATGCAGGTCTTCTACCGGTCGCTGTACGCCCGCTACCTACAGGCCCTGGGCCGCGAGGCCGCCATGCCGGAGAACGGCTACATGGGCGAGTACATGCTGGACCTGGGCAGAGAGGTGGCGTCGGAGCACGGCGACCGCTTCGCGCGGATGCCCGAGGCCGAAGCCGTCGCGGCTATCGGCAAGATCGGGCTGGAGAAGATGCTGGCCCTGATCCGCGCCGACCTGGAGGCCATTGGCGTCACCTTCGACGTCTGGTTCAGCGAGACGACGCTCTATGCGACAGGCCAGTATGCGGAGACGATAGAGATGCTGCGGCAGAACGGCTACGTGACCCAGCGCGAAGGGGCGACGTGGTTCACATCCACCCAGCTTGGCGAGGACAAGGACAACGTGCTGGTCCGCAGCACCGGGGACCCGACCTACTTCGCATCAGACATCGCGTACCACCGGAACAAGTTCCTGGCGCGGGGCTTCGACCGGGTCATCAACATCTGGGGCGCAGACCACCAGGGCCACGTCTCGCGGCTGAAGGCGGCTGCCGGCGCGCTGGGCGTTGACCCTTCGCGATTGACCATCGTCATCTCACAGCTCGTCACGCTGAAGCAGGGCGACGACGTAGTGCGTGCCTCCAAGCGCAAGGGGAACATCGTGACGCTGCGGGAGCTGGTGGAGGAGGTAGGCGCGGACGCCTGCCGGTTCTTCTTCCTCTCGCGCTCGCCGGAGAGCCAGATGGAGTTTGACCTGGAGCTGGCGAAGCAGCAGTCGTCGGACAACCCCGTCTACTACGTGCAGTACGCCTACGCGCGCATCGCCTCCATCCTGCGGCTGGCGCAGGAGAAGGGACTGGACTGGAGCGGCGGCGACGTGGCGCTGCTGACCGACCCGGCTGAGCTGGACCTGGTCAAGAAGATGCTGCAGCTCCCGGAGCTAATCGAAACGATGGCCGCGCGGCTGGAGCCGCACCATCTGCCGCGGTACGCCATGGACCTGGCGACGGCGTTCCACTGGTTCTACCAGCAGTGCCGCGTGGTGTCCAGCGAGCCTTCCGAGAAGCCAATCACCCTGGCGCGTCTGAAGCTGGTGGACGCATCCCGCGTGGCGCTGGCGCGGTGCCTCTCCCTCATGGGTATGAGCGCGCCCGAGCGCATGTAGGGCTGCCCCCTATCCTGGCCTTCCCCCGCAAGGGGGAAGGGATTCCCTGTAGTCCCCCTCCCCTGAAGTGGAGGGGGACGGCCCCCATGTTCCCTTCGCCATATCTATGCTCGCCCTCTGGAAAGCATGCCCTGTCCTCCTTCAACCTACAACGGGTAGGCTATCCTCATTAACGGAAGTTTACTTGAGAGTTGGGAGGAGAGAGATGTTCAGGGTACCGCGTGGCAGGTCTGTACGGGCGATGATTATCCTGGCGTGCATCATGGGGATGCTTCTGGCGCTGGTAGGGCTGGGACGAGCGAATGCGGGCGGAACGGAAATCCCCAGGGGTACGCCAATTACCGCGTGCCCTTATGTGATCAGCATGCCGGGAGAGTACTACCTGGCCGCCAATCTGATTGACTGTGCGGGGACGGCCATCACGATCAGCGCCAGCAACGTGCGCCTGATGATGATGGGGTTCCAGGTCCACCGCGCGAGCGGCAACGGCATCCACGTCAGGAACGCCTCAAAAGTGTCAATCGAAGGTCCCGGCCTGGTGGAGAGCGCCGTGTACGGCATCGTCTTGGACAACGCTGACGTCTCGGCGGTCAAAGGGGTGCGCGCGCGCAGCAACATGAGGGGCATCGTCGTGGAGAGAGGGTCCGACGGCAATCAGATCATGTTCAACGAGATGATGGACAACCGTACCGACGGCCTTTCGTTGACGGCGAGCACAAACAACAAGGTCCGGAACAACGCCATCAGCCGGAACCGCCTCTACGGGGTTATTGTCCGCAGCACCGCGCCAAGGAACGTGCTTGACCGCAACGAAGCGCAGGGGAACGGCTTCCAGGACCTGTACGACGAGGGCGCGCCCAGGTGCGTGAGCACGTGGTCTTCAAACGATTTCGGGACCGACAACGAGACGGGGGCAGGCGCTGGGCCGACCGGCGGGTGCATCCGGTAGGCGACCTCTCCTCCTGTAGTCCCCCTCCCCTGAAGTGGGAGGGGGACAGATACAGCGAGGAAGATCGGATTAACTTCGGGAGAGCCTGGAATCCTAGAGATCTTCCGGTTCTTCCGGCTCTTCGGGTTCCGCGGGATCGGCGGGCATACTGAAGAGCGTAGCGCCGCCCAGCGGCTCGAAGACTGCGCCTTCCGCCATGATGGTGACGCCTTCCGGCATGCCGGTGTCCAGGCCAGCGGCCTCGATGTTGCAGTTGACGATCATGGTGGCGGGGACCTGGCTGCCGTCGCTGCGGGTCACTATCACGTCCATAACCAGGGTGCCGGCCGCGTGTGCCCCGAAGGTCCCAAGGATGCTGAAGCTCACCAGCTCAGTGGCCTCCCATGTGCCCGAGTCCACGATGGGGTGTGGCGCCGGGCCCTCGGCGAAGAAATGGGTGAAGGCGCCCATCGCCTCAACCTCGTCGCCTTCGATGACCCCTGAGCCTTCCAGGAGGACCACGTGGGGCTCACCGGCGATACCGCTCACCGCCACAAACGTAACGCCCACGTCCGGCATCTCCGGCTCTTCAGGCTCCTCGACCGAGCCGAAGGCCGCAGTGCCGGCGAACAGCCCTGTCAGGAGCAGCGCCAGGACTGTAGCTACGAGAACCAAAAAGCCAACGCGCCGTTTCATACCCTCCTCCTTCCTCTCGCC
>JACQUI010000187.1 GCA_016210395.1 Chloroflexota bacterium
CGCTCATCATCGACAACAGCGCCGGCATGGGCAACCACATCGGCTCCACGTTCCATGAAATTGGACGTATCATGCAGGCCGTGGCCGACCCTAGGATGAAGGTGTGCCTGGACACGCAGCACTGCTTCGCCGCCGGCTACAACGTCGCAACTAAGGACGGCCTGGACGCCGCCATGGCCGAGTTCGACCGCGAGGTTGGCCTGGCGAACCTGGCTGCCGTCCACGCCAACGACTCCAAGCAGGCGCTTGCCTCCGGCGTTGACCGCCACGAGAACATCGGCGAGGGGCACATCGGGCTGGATGGCTTCCTCAACATCTTGCGACACCCCGCATTCCGCGACGTTCCCTTCCTGCTGGAAGTCCCCGGCTTTGAGAACAAAGGCCCGGACAAGCGCAACGTGGACATCCTGAAAGAGTTGAGGACGAGGGCGGGGGGGTAACTACCACCGCTGCGAAGGCTCGAAGATCGCGCCGACGCAGCGCCTGTCTCGACACTGAGCCGAGCATGACATCGGTGACGTAGTTGCCCCCCCGCGATTCTGCTTGCATCGCCGGTTGGCATCACGGCCATCTCAATTCAATAAAGATCAGCCAGGGATGTCACCTCTGTTCAAATCCAGGAGTAGTTTCTCATCCCAGAGCAGGATCCCTCTGTCCCTCGCAAACGATCGGGCGTCTGCCGTAAATCCGGCGGGACAGGCCACAACCCCGCGCGTGCCCGTCTGCAGCTTTGGCAATACGCCGTTAAGCTGACGCACGATGTCTACACCAACAGGCTGAACATGGTTCTTGCACTGGATAAACACCGTGATCTCACCGCTGGCATCCACGGTCCTTCGGGCAACAAGATCAATTCCGCCGTCGCGAGTGGTCCGGGTCGTTTCAACGCTCCATCCCCGGCGCGAAAGCGCCAGTTGGACGAAGGCCTCGAACTCAACGCCAGTCATCAAGCTGAAATCAATGAATGCCTCACCCTTGGAAGCCGGGGAAGCGCTTTGGGGGGGAGTCAGATTGAAAAGGCCAAAGATCTCTTCTGCAGTCAAGCGAGAGCGCAGGTCTAACGTGACATCATCAACCCAATCGTCAAACAGCATCTGCTTCCCACGCAGGATAGCATCAATTCGCTCTTCCACTGTTTCCTCGGCGGTATACACATAGACGTGGACTGGAGATTCCTGCCCCAAACGGTGGCTTCTGTCCTCGGCCTGCCGCTCTGTGGCGGGATTCCACCATCGGTCAAAATGGAAGACGTAGGAGGCTTCTTGAAGGTTGAGCCCCTGTCCTCCGGCCCTCAGGGAAAGCACCAGAATCCGATGCTCTGCCTCCTCCTTGAAACGCTGGAGGACTCCTTCGCGCTGATCAGACGACAGCGCCCCCGTGTAGCCAAGGGGTTGAAACTCTTGCAGCCCGCGCATGATTGCCTCCACGCCAAACCGGCTGTCCACAAACTGGGAGAAGACCAAGGCTCGATGCCCTTCGCCTGCGAGTGTGCCCAGCCGCTCGCGAACGTCTTCCAGTTTGGCAGAGTCGCCCGTGGCAGGGCAAAAGTTGCATATCTGTTTCAGGCGCAGGATGAGCTCCAGTACGTTCTCTATGCGCAATCCCTCTCCCATCTTTTGAAGCTGCAGCACGCCCTGGTCTTCGGCGCGCCTGTATGTTTCCCGCTGGCTGGGCAGTAGTGGCAGCAGGATATAGCTTGTGGTCTTGGGCGGCAACTGTGGAAGGACGTCCCGCTTCTTGCGGCGTAGCTGGACGGCCCGCTGCTTCTCGCGCAGCGCCTCGCCAGGACGAAGCGTGACAGGGGTTTGCCCCTCTGTAAATGGCGTGACAAACTCCAACACCGAAGCCAGGTCATCCACGCTGTTTTCCAGCGGAGTCCCCGTGAGGGCCCAGGCCCGCTTGCGGGGCAGCAGCTTGCACTTCCTGCTCACCTCTGTGTCACGATTCTTGATCTTCTGCGCTTCGTCCACCACCACCAGGTCCCACGTGCGCCTCCGTGGTGGGGAGGCTGGATTACTGGTGAAGTCAGACCGAAGGGTCTCATAGGTCGTCAGATAGACATGGGCGGGAACATCCCACTGGTAGGCGCGCTCCTGAGTCAACCCATGCACGGTGGAAATCCGCAACTCGGGCGCCCAGGTCCGAATCTCTCGCCGCCATTGCCCCAGAAGGCTTGCCGGTACAACGACCAGGGCCGATTCCAAACGCCGTTGGAAGGCCAGGACCCGCAGCGCTGCAATCGCCTGGACTGTCTTACCCAGTCCCATGTCGTCGGCAAGGAGGAGCGCTTTATGGGAGAGTAATGCTTGTATCCCATCCAACTGGAAGGGGAACAGCGTCCCATGCCACTCCAGAGGGCTCAGCGCGGAGAGTAAGAGATCCGCTGGGGGCTGTAACAGGTACGCTAACCGTTTGGCCAGTGAAATCTGAGGGGTTTGGCGCGCTGTTCCCGGGCCTTGCAGCTTCAGCCGTTGCCAGAGCCGGCTCTCTTGTGTATCTGGCTGAAATGCCGATGCTTGCAGGGCGTCGGCGTCCGGCCGCACGCCGGCGAGGCCAACGCTCCCTGCGTTGTCTCTTGCCGCCGGGCGGATACCGCCGATGGTCCGCACTTCTGTGCTTGGCCATTCGCCGCTACTACTGCGTGGCACATCCAGGGAGTCTGACCATGAAAGGCTGAGGGGCGGCGTTGCCCGGGTGCTGGGGATCGTCAGCAGGCCAGGCGTCCTGGCCCGGACGCTTAGTGGGCGGCGGAATACTCCAAGCCACCGCGCCTTGGGCTGTGGCAGCGCCGTCGTTACCGTCCACCATGCGTTGTCTTCTGGCAAGGCATCGGTCTTCATGCTGCGCTGCCTTCACTGGGACGTTGCACTCCCGTACACCTCTCGCAGGCCCACAAGGGCCCGTTCAAAAGGCTCAACCAACAGCCCACCCGCGATGAGACGGTCCATCAACTGCCGTTCGTGGGAGTCTTTGGCGGGAACCCCGGGATACCAGAAGAGGTGGTGCGACTGTGCTGGCTCAGTAGTTTCTATGACCTCGGCCGGGGCATGGGGAGTGGCCCTGTCAACGGGAGCGATGCGGGCAACAGGGATGGAAATGTGAATCTGTGAGGGAAAGAGATCAAGAGGCACTTCCTCTGCCAGGCAGGCAAGGAGCTTCGGCGTCCTGGGACACGCCGTGAATAGCGATGTCGCCAGCGTCCGCACGGCATGATTGCGAATGTCATCCTGACGCCACAGGAAAGTGTTTGGAGTTTCTACAGAACTGTAGGTGAACTCCACTGGCTCACCCCGGGAGTTGACCAGGAACAGTGCACCCCAAAACACTCCAGGCGGCTGACCAACAACCCTGAGAAAGCCGGCTGGCCCCAGGGCCTCAATGTCGTCAGCGTCACGGAATGAAATAGGCATGGTGCTTTCTCAGACTTCGCTGCTAGCGACACCGTTTTCCTGACTGAACTCATCGGCAGCCTCTAGCTCTGGCTGCTCTGTGAAGTCTTCCCGTATTTCGGTCCCCTCAATCTGAGGCGTGTAATCTGGATAGAGGCGTCGCAAGTCCCACTCGTGGATCCAGCGTTTGACGTGTTCACGGATACGCTTGGTCCTATCAAATGAGAACTCGCCTGGTGGGTCCCATGTATAGGACTGCCCATGGAGCCTCCGCACTGTGTCGTAGATCCCTTCAAAAGTCTGGTCGGACGGCTTGTTCAAGGGAAGGCGTTCTCTGCTGATCAAACGCATCCCGCATTCAGCCTGGCTTGCCAGTAGGAGATCGGCCTCTCTTCCAGAGGCTCGCAACCTGTTGGGAATCCGTTCTTCATCATTGTGCCTTGTATCGTGCAGGACCTCGCCTTCAAAGGCTTCGGTAATGGTGAGTACGCAGGTCATGCCAGGGACGGTGGACCATTCAAGCCTACCCAGGAGCCGGGCAATCTCCGCGTAGGACTTGGCCCGCTGTCGAAGCGAATAGCGCCCGATGAGCTCGACTTCATCAATGAGGAGGACCCAGCCAGCGTATCCCGCAGCGACCATGAGCAGGGGAAGGAATTGGTACCGCTGTATTGCAAGTTCCTTGACGGACACTTTATCCAACCGGTAGGTGGCGACCTCCCCCATCTCCCTGAGCCATCCCCTCAGGTCACCAGTCACAATCCTGCTTCCTGACCAGAACTGGACGATCCTATTTGCTATCTCTGGTTCGTTGCTGCCCTTGCCTCGCTCATAAACGAACAGCGTGGCTGCAAACCTGGTGCTCAGCCCGTGCTCTTTGCTGTGTAGCCATTTGTAAAACTCCGCATAACGTTGACTGCCAAAGTCAAGCTGCCGCGCAATTTCCGTTACGGCGTTGCCCTTTTTCCCCGGAACTTTCGCCGACTCAATTGCGGCCGTGAGCACTTTTGCTGGATCATGTAAGGGCGTTTCTTTGCTGATGACCACCTTGCTACAAACGAAGTTGCTTTCAAGGGCTACGTGTTGCAGGTACTCCAGGACGTGAGACTTGCCGGAGCCAAAGTCCCCTGCGATCAGTGTGCCTCCACTTCCCGCGCCATGCTCAAGACCCTGACTCACCCCAGACAGTTGCTCTCGAAAGCGCTGCTCAATCTCCGGTTGAGAACATCCTAGAAACTGGACGGCATCTCTGTTGGGGACACCGGACCGCAGTGCTTCTACGGCACGTCTGCTCTGTGTGGATGTTTCTTGTGACATCACTAGCCTCCTCCTGGGCCTTTGGCAGTGTCCGCTTGGCAGTCACTCACCCGAATCAGTGATGCCAGCGGATTGACCCGATAGCGGTCCCGAACTTCGTCGGCCACTCGGGTCCACAAAGCCTGGTAGGCCGTCACGCTCCGGGGATTGTCCTCTTGGGGTTCCAGGCTTGCCGGCGACCCGACCACCAGGATGAAGCAGTGCTCCATCTCGTCCGTGTCGTCCACGAACTGCCGAAGCACCTCATAGCCATCCAGGACCGCCGCGATGCTGTAGTAGAACGTTCCATCAGGCTCCGTTGGTCTGCGCAAGGCCATGAAACGCGTAATGTCCAGGACCAGAGCCAGCCCGGCGTCGCCCATAAGGTAAAGCCAGTGGGCTAGCGAAAAGAGCATGTTGCGTGCGTTGGAGCGGCCCACCTTCTGAAAGATCAACGCCGACTTCAAAGAGGAGACGAGTCTCAACTCACCTCTGAGCCATTCCTTCACCGCCCTTGCCGTACCCATCGCGGCCTCGTTGGGCTCCAACTGGGCCAGGCACAACCGAAGCATGGCGATGCGAAACTCCTGTGTCATCGCATAGTCATGGTAGAGACGGTCGCGGAGGAGTTGGTTGACTGACTGGCGCATCTCCCCCAGGTCCATGCTGTTCAGCGCCGCCACCTTGTCAAGAGAGCAGCCGTCATATTCATCAGGAATAATGTAGTGCTTCTCAGACAAAGTTGAGCGAAGGAATCTCTTGGCCAAGGCGTCCCAATCCACCTGTTTCGCAACGGCGTGAAATATCTGGTCTATCATGTGTAGCCTGGTGTGCGCAGCGTCCAGGGCTACAAAGAGGTATCCAGCCTCCCTGGCTTCCTTGCCTAAGGCATCCATGATCTCCGAACACACCACTTCACTCTGCGGGACGGCGAACTTGACCGCGGCGCCACCGTTTCGTATGAAGTCCAGGAGATACTCTCGGCGAATAACCGGTACCCAATCTGCAACCCTTGTTGTGACCACGACTATTGCTCCTTCACTGGCGCCGTGAAAGCAATACCGAAGTAACGTCTCTCTTCTCCCGACTCGTCGACGACGCTGAGAGTCTTCCCGGCTACACCACGGCTAATGGGAAAGGTGACACGGGCTCCAGTCTTCGTAGTTTCCACTCCGCTCCGGTGAAGCAGAAAGATGTCGCGCGCAAACTCTTGTTTGGTGTACTCTCGCGCTTGGCCGGGAAGCAGCGTCAACAGCTCGTAGAGGTCAAGCAGTGGCACAACCGGCCCATCTTGGAGCAGCATCCTCGGTTGCGCGGCCACTACCTTTGCATAGGCGGCGTAAAGCGACGCAAGGAAGGGTTCTGGCCTGAACCGGGGCGGCTTCTTCTGTAATTCTTTGAGGTGCGTGACAAGAAAGGATGGCCTTACTTTCCCTTCACGTTTCCTGTCAATGTACACGGAGCGATCGGCGGTCGAAACGCGCAACAGCGAGGGATAGCAATAAAGCCTATCATCGCGCTCCAAGATGCTCAGCCCTGAGCGCTTGGCGAGTTCCATCAGCTCACGAGCGAAACCGCCGCCTTCAAAGTGTTTGAGGTCATCAAACTGCCAGCCGTCTCTGGTATTGGAAAATTGCTGGCGCAAACTGGCAAGTGCTCTTTCCCCTGTTTCCAGCGATGTTCTGAGCTCTCGTAGATTCCCCGTCTTTGTCGCCGCCCTGAGCCTTCTGAGACTGCGCACTACTCCTTCCGCAGCCTTGAGCGTCTGTTCCGTGTCTCCTTCCGTCTGGGCTAAGGCTTGCTCAAGGCTTGCGTCGGCGCTCTGGTTCATGTGTATCGCTCCTTGCTTTTGTTCATGAATAGGGACCGTCTACGCAGTCTCCTGCAAGCTTTGCGTCTCTCTCCAAAGGTACGTGGTTCACCGCATTCATTATGCATAGATTCGGGCAGTCTGCAAGGGGAACTTGAGGTGAGAAGGCCAGTTCGTAAAGGCGTGTTGGCTGGGGCCTTGTCGATGCAAGTTCCCATCCATCTACGGGGATGCGTGTCCTCCCGCTCCGCTTCACAAGGGTACGGACCGCATGTGGGCCTATCCCCTCGGCAGGTCCAGGCCCCGCTGGGCGATGATGTTCCGCTGGATCTCCGACGTCCCCGCCGCAATCGTCGCCGACACGCCGCCGTACCAGGCCCGCAGCAGACGCCCTTGCAGCGGCGCGTGCGGCGACCCCTCCGCAAGCTGGCCGTACAGCCCCATGATCTCCAGCATCGCCCGCGCGTTCCGCTGCGTCGTCTCCGCGCCGAACAGCTTCGAGACCGACGCCTCCTTGTTCGGGACCTGCCCCTGGCTCTGCATCCAGGCGATCTTGTACGCCAGCAGCCGGCCCACCTCCAGCTCGATGAACATCTGCGCGACCCGGCTGCGCACCTCCGGCCGCGACGCGATCGCCTCGCCGTTGTGCCGCGCCTCTTTGATCAGCGCCACGAAGTCCCGCAGCACCGGGTAGTTGCCCGCCACGCGTTCGATGCCCGAGCGCTCGTAGTCCAGGTTCTGCGCCGCCACGTACCAGCCCCGGTCCACCTCCCCCACCACCGCGCCCTTGGGCACGCGCACGTCCTCGAAGGTGATGGCGCTGAAGCCCTCTATGCCCGCCATGTTCACGATTGGCCGGACGGTGATCCCCGGCAGTCCCATATCCACCAGGAACACCGTGATGCCCCGGTGCTTCGGCACGTCGGCGTTGGTGCGCGCCGCCAGCCACACGAACTGCGAGTGCCGCGCCCCGCTGTTCCACGTCTTCACACCGTTGATCACGAAGTCGTCGCCGTCCCGCGCCGCCCGCGTCTCCAGCGACGCCAGGTCCGACCCCGTCCCCGGCTCGCTGTACCCGATGCAGATGCTCATCTCCCCGCCGGCGATGCGCGGGATGAACCACCGCTTCTGCTCCTCGCTGCCCGATTGCATGATGCTGGGGGCCATCTGGTTCTCCGCCGTCAGGTGGTACGCGATGGGCGCGCCCGCCATCACCATCTCCTCCCGGTACACAAGGAACTCGATGTACCCCAGCGCCTTCCCGCCGTACTCCCGCGGCCACGCCAGCCCGATCCACCCCTTCTGCCCCAGCTTGCGCGAGAACTCCCGCGACACGCCGACGCCCGCCACCTCGTACCGCGCGTTGCGGAACTCCGGCGTCAGCTCCCCCGCCAGGTACTGGCGTATCTCCTGCCGAAGGGCTTCTTGCCCTGGCGTAAAGGTGAAGTCCATGACATGTCCTTGAATCTCGACCGTCAAACGGTTCGTCAGGTAGGGTTCTGTGAACGGCCCTGAAGCAATTCCTGGACTTCCCTTTGGAGTGTCGGGAGTTTGGTCCCCAACAAATCCCAGAGCGTTCTGCTGTCCACCTGCGAGTATCCGTGGACCAGCACGTTGCGGAGAGCAATGATGCGCCGGTACTCGCCTATCCGAGACGCCGTTTCTGGGTCAATTCGCGACAACTGGCTGACGGCCTCCCCGATAATCTCAAACTGGCGTTCGACGGCAGATTGCAAAAGATCGTCTTCGGAGAACATTTCAAGGGTCTTGCCTGCCGTGAACCGGCGCAGGAGGACTGCAGCCTGCAGGATATCATGGAGGTATTTCCTGGACTCAGGCCGCATAGAGCAATGTCCGGGTCTTTGCTATCTCTTCCAGGAAGTAGGGATTCCTGATCACGGAAGCGACCACCAGGTCTACGGGGCGATGGAAAAGCTGCTCCAGCGCTTCAAGCAACCCAAAGTACGCGTCGGCATACTTCCCGTGTCCCAGTTCTCCGAACTCCACAAGGAAGTCCAGGTCACTGGTCGCAGGGTCGAATCGGTCAGTTGCTGCGGACCCAAACAGCTCAAGCTTCCGCACGCCATACAGTTTGCACAGCAAGGTCAACTCTTCTCGATGCTCTTCCACAACTTGGTTCATAGAATTGGCCTCTGTGACACGCTTCGCAACTCCGGCGCGGTTTCTCCGTGTTCGAGGCGTTCCGCAACAACGCCCAGGGCCGGCGCCTTCTCTCTTGCAATTGACACCTCAGGGGTAGGGCCATAACCCATCACCCCGGCAGACCGGTGGCCTCGGCAATCCACCGCCCGTCTGTTTCTTGTTCAATCTTGATATGCAGGTTCAAAGCGTGCCGCACCGTGAATCCCATTCACAGCAGGTTCACGAACTCCTCAACGGACAGGCCCGCCCCATCCAGGATCGAACCCAAGGCGCCGGTATCTATGTGGCGATGAGCTGGGACCACCACCTGTGCGAAGGGCTGTCCCGCCGCATGACAATATGGCTCCCCTTTTGCCGTCTAAAAGTAAAGCCTGCCCTCTCCAGCGCGCGAAGCACCTGGGTGCTGCTTAGGGACTGTCACGAAATAACATACCTGTTTCTCGAAGGCAATACGAACGTGTGTTAGCTGTTGCTTCTACCAAAAATGGGTAGGTTATTACGTGACAACTCCTTAGGTCGCGAGGGAGTCGCCTACCTTGCACTGACCTGCACCTCCAGGGTCTCTCGCCCCTCCTCGGTAGGCACAGGCAGGCCGTCTTCCAGCAGAGCCTCTATGTAAACCTCCATAGCCTCCTTGATGTTTTCCACGGCTTCTGCCTTGGTTTCTCCCTGGGACACGCACCCCTTTAGAGCAGGCACATAGGCCACGTACCCGGATTCACGGCCCTTCTCTATGATGACGGTGTAGCGCATGGTCTTTCACCTCTCCGTTGCCCTCGCTTCATTCTACACGGGATCGTCGCCTGCTTGAAATCTATCATCGTCCTCTGTCGCCTCCTCGTCTTCTCCCCCGCCACTCCCCCTCCAGCAACCCATACACCGCCAGATCAACGTAGTGGTCGTAGAGCAGCTCTGCCTCCCGCTGCACCCCTTCCAAGATGAACCCCAAACGATCGGGGATCGCCCGGCTGCGCGCGTTGCCTGTTGCTGCCCGTATCTGCATGCGGTGCATGCCCCGCCGGCTGAAGGCGTAGTCCAGCAGCGCCTCGCACGACCGCGTCATGATGCCCTTGCCCTGCGCGTCCTCGGCCAGCCAGTAGCCGATCTCCCCCGCCTTGCTGGCCGACGTCAGCCCCCGCAGGCCGATCGTACCCACGACACGCCCCTTGTACTCCACAAGGAACGTCAGCTCCCGGCTCTCCGCATCCGGGGCCAGCATGCGCTCCACGTGCCGTTCCTCGTCCTCCAGCGTCCGCACCGAGTCCACCCACGGCAGCCACTGCCGCAGGTGCGCGCGGTTGCCTTCCACCAGCGCAAACAGCGCCGCCGCATCGCCGGCAACGGGCTGGCGAAGAGTAAGGTCTTGGTCTATGCGAATTGCGTCCATGCTCACGTCTCGTCCGGGGAGGCGAGCCCGAAGCTGTGCTATACGCGCAGCAGCTTCTCCAGGTTCTTGTGGAGGATCGCTTCTTTCTCGTCCTGTGTCAGGCTTTCCAGCCCGAGCACCCAGGAAACCGGCCAATCAAAGCACATGTCGAAAGGCCAATCTGTGCCGAAGACCACCTGGTCAATGCCCACCGCGTCAATCAGATAGCGCAGCGCCGGTTCGCTATGGGTCAGGCAATCGTAATAGAAGCGGCCCAGGTACGCGCTGGGCGGCTGATGAAGCTGCTGCCGAGCTTCGGGGCGCACCTCCCAGCCCCGGTCCATGCGCCCAATGCCGTAGCAGGTGTACCCGCCGGCGTGGCACAGGCAAATCTTGAGGTTTGGAAACCTGTCCATCACACCGCCGAACACGAAGGAGGCGAACGTGACCGCGCGGTCCGCCAGGTTCCCGATGGTGTTCGGCAGGTGATAGCGATTGAGGCGCGGGCTGACGAGCGTGGGGCCACCCTGGTGGATAAGGAGCACGGCGTTCAGTTGCTCGGCGGTTCGCCAGAGAGGGTAGAAGCGCGGGTCGTCGTAGGTCAGGCCGTTGACGTGGTCGCCAATCATGGCGCCCTTCAGCCCAAGCTCTGTCACGGACCGTTCCAGCTCCGTTACGGCCTGGCCAACGTCCTGCATTGGCAGATTCGCCAGCCCCGCAAAGCGGGCCGGATACTGGCGTGTGAGCTGCGCCACGTAGTCGTTGCACTCACGATGCATTGCCGCGGCGGCGGCAGCCTCCACATCGTAAAAGTAGAACTGGGCGGCGGTGGAAAGCACATGCACGTCCACTCCCAGGGAGTCCATATCTTTCAGGCGCTGCTCAGGCGTCCAGAGGGTGCGAGGGTTGTATTGATGAATCTGGCGCAACTGCGTTGCCGTCAGGCCGTGCCACTCCCCGCCGGAGGCAATGGCCTCCAGCGCGCCGGCGGGGCTGATGTGGGCATGTGTATCTATCGCACGCATCTCGCACTCCTATCAGGCGCTTTGCCGTCAATCGGGGGAGCCTCTCACCCATTTGCCGTTGGAGGACACCGATGGCTCTGCCTCTGCCTGTGGGAGAGCCGGCCAGGGGGCAACTGGGCAGTTCCTTCGTGAATCCGGCTGGGGGCCATTGTAGCAACAGAGTATGTGCGAATCCAGACGGTCATCAAAGGTGCGCTTCCGAGGGCTGTTCACCCCCGTAGCTATCCGTTAGAATGCCTGCCAGTGAGTCGTGGAGACATCCAAGGCAGCACCCGGGAGATTGGAGGACACGATGACCACCGCTAGGCGAGCCACGTTCGAGGGCATGATTGCGGAGCTGGTCCCTATTCCGGGCCACAACAATGACACCATCTACGGCTACCTCGCCCGTCCTCTAGGCCCCGGGCCCTACCCGGGCGTGGTGGTGATCCATCATGCGCCTGGTTGGGACGAAGGGACCAAGGAAATCACACGGAAGTTGGCGGCGCACGGCTACAACGCTATCTGCCCGAACCTCTATCACAGGGAGGACCCTGCCGACCCCGTTGCCGCCGCTGCCGCCACGCGTGCCGCGGGTGGCGTGCCGGATGCGCGGTGCCTTGGCGACGTGCAGGGCGCCGTTGAGTTTTTGAAGTCCCTGCTTTCATGCAACCAGAAGGTCGGCGTTATCGGCTACTGCTCCGGCGGCAGGCAGACCTATCTTGTGGCGTGCAACCTCCCAGGTATTGCGGCTGCCATTGACTGCTACGGCGGAAGAGTCGTTGCGGCCGCTGAGCAACTCTCGGCGCGGCAACCGGTGGCGCCCATTGAAATGAGCGCGAATCTCGCGTGCCCGCTGCTGGGCTTGTTCGGCGCAGATGATCTCAGCCCGTCTCCAAAGGACGTCGCCCAAACTGAAGCGGTCCTGAAGCGCCTCGGAAAGACCTACGAGTTTCATACCTACGAGGGCGCCGGGCACTCCTTCTTTTCGTCGGACCGTCCTGCCTATCGCCAGGCGGCTGCAGCGGATGGGTGGGAGCGCGTCTTCGCATGGTACGGCAAATACCTGAGCTCCTAGCCTTTTGTTCCTCATGCCGCGGGGGCGACTTAACCAGTGGGAGACGCGGGCATGTTGATGAAAGTGCTTGACCACCAACTGCTACTGGCCTTGAACGAACGCAGCGTATCCGTTGGGCGGCGACAGAATCTCAAGTCGTGGCAGCTACCCAAGGAGCCTCAGCAGCGCTATTGGGTCAATATGCACGAGTACAGGCAGAGGGGCGGCAGTCAGGAGGTCCGAGTGTGCGTTGTCCTGAGTCTGGTCACGTGTGACACAGCCTGGCTGGACCTGTCCCCGGATGAGTTTGCCGCCATCCCAGAGGAAGAGGTCCACCTTATGGACTGGGAAACGGCCATGTGCGCCGGGACGCCCGAACCGGCCCCCTAGCCCGCTTGTTGAGGTCTGTTGGTTGGAGCCACTGCCGCAGGTACGCGCGATCCCACTCCGCCAAGGCAAACATCGCCGCCGCGTCGCTGGCAACGGGCCGGCGCAGGGTGATGTCGTTGTCTACGCGAATCGCGTCCAGGTTCATGTCTTCCGGGAACCCTCGGCTAAGCGAATAGGTGAACGGCGATGGGCATACCAACTCCGTAGAGAACGCAGCTTGGAGTACAATAAGCTAACCTTCTGAGTTGCTAGACTCGTCCTTTAGGTGCTTGTGGCTCAAGTAGATGCCCCGAATATTTGCAAGGTCCATCTCATCCCTAATCTGAACCTGAACAAGGACCTGCGGGAATGCCTTATAACCCAACACTTGGCTTCTCGACCGTGGTTCGTCAATAGCCTCGACAGCCTCAACTTCAAAGGCCATGTCACTAAACTCTAGGTGGAGTCTGTCCGAAAGCGGTATTCGCCTTGAACTTGACTCTCCATGAAAGGCGAGGTCTGCCATAAAGGTGTCGGATGGTAGCCAAGTAACGATTATCTGATTGGTATCTTCTCCGTTCTTGGAGCGCGGAAGCCGTCCCGTTCCATTTCCAGAAGCAATGGCCCAACTTGTGAGCACAAACCTCTCGATGCCGTCTACCACTCGCCTGGCCCGGTCCCAACTCCCTGCTTGATACCGGAACTCGTGGTAGCGGACCACCGGCCTCCTGGACGGCCTGCCCACAGGCCGCTGCAGCAGATGCTCGATCTCCCGCTCCACCACGTCGTTGCTGGACA
>JACQUI010000195.1 GCA_016210395.1 Chloroflexota bacterium
CCTCGAATACACCAAGCATACCAGCATCGGTGTGCGGGTCCACGTGGCAGTGGAACAGCCAGGGACCCGGGTCATTGAATGTCACCTGCAGCGTGTCGGCCGCGCCGGGGACCAGGGGCAGCACCCTGCCCGGCCACATGCGCCCGTTCAGCACGCCCAGGGATACGATGTCAGCCGTGTGGATGTAGAGGCTGTGCTCCAGGCTGCCGATGTTGATGACGTGGAGCTTGATGGTCTCTCCCACCTTCAGGCGGAACGTGGGCAGGGTCTTGTCGTACTGCTCCGCCATCTGGTCATGGTTGAGGTGGCCAACGCCCGCCTCTCCGCCGGTGAATCCGAGGCCGTTCATGATATAAGGAGGCGTCTTGCCTTCGCGCAAGTGCCCGATCTCGCCCATGAAGAGCACCTCCTCACGCATGGGAGGCTCTTTGGGGTCAGAGATGAGAATCGCTCCGTACATGCCCTGGGTCACTTCCTGGGTGGGCGTAACACTCTCATCTGAAAAGTGGGAGTGGTAGTAGTAGAGGCCCGGCCGCATGGGTTTGAAGGTGTACACATAGCTATTCCCTGGCGCAATGAGGCTTCCCATACCCACGTTCATAACGGCGTTCATCTGGCTACCGTCGTTCTCCAGGGTGAACCCGTCCAGGTGGGCGTGGAAGCTGTGCGCCTTGTCATGCTTGTTGGTCACCCTGATTCGCAAGGTGTCCCCAGCATTTGCCCGAATTGTGGTCCCCGGCACCGTGCCGCCATAGGTCCAGGCATGCCAGACGCCAGTGCCATAGTCAATGTCCGCCGGGACAATGTCCAAGTCATACTCGCGAACTGCTCCCGCTTCAGCCCCCTGCCCTGCCCTTCCCCCAGCCACAGCAACTGCCAGCCCGATGACAAGCGACATGCTTACAAGGGCGAGCCCTATGGCTAGTTTCTTGATCAACCCAGGCGACCTTGGCAACGCAATCATTTTCCAGGCTCCTTCCACGTAGTTCCGCCTCATTCTCTTACCCTTCGCGCCTCATTAACATGGCTTCATCTCTAGGCTTCATGTCTAGAACAGCCCCTTGCACTTTGTGTAACGTCAGGTCTGACGAAAACGCTGTCCTTCAGATGACCTAAATTCGGTATCCCAAATGGAAGCGTTTCCCTGTCCTGATGTCCCAGACCTGCTCCCTCAACCAGAGGCACGCCCCGAGCCCTCAGACTCAGCCATGGTGGCCTGAGGGCTCGCTTGCGGGTAGCTTGGCTGGGCCGGAGCCGGATGTTGCGCCGGCTCACGACCCAGATTCTCCCGTGTTCCTTCCGTGCTAGCTCTCGGACATGTGCGGGTCCAGGCCCAGGAAGGGTGTGATCGGCATACCGGCGCCGTTCCTGCCTGTGGCTGCCATGCACATGGTGTCATCCATCGCAGCGCCGCTGACCATCGGGTCTGCGGCCACGCTCATGGCGTCGCCCACATGCCCGTTGGGCACGCACAGCTCGGGATGATCGAACGGAGCGCGGTTCCAGCGGACGCGCTCGTCCGTGAGGGACATGAGGAAGTCCACCAGGGCATCCATATCCGTTGCGCTCAGACCCAGAGGCTCGATCCTGGCGTCGAGCGCGCTTGCGTTCATGCCGCCGAAGTCACCGCCACGGTTGTAGAACTCGATGACCTGGCGGAGCGTAGACTTGCCGCCGTTGTGGAAATACGGGCCGGTCAGCTCGATGTTCCTCAGGGTCGGGGTCTTGAACGCCCCGTCCACCACGGCGCGGCTGTCCGTCTCCTGGTCCTTGCCCAGCGGCGGATCCAGCATCGGGTCGTTGAACTTCCCGAGAAGCGCAAGCCTGGCATCGGAAAGCGGGTTGCCGAAGGGGTCGCCCCCACCAATGCCGGGGTCGTCGCTGATTGGGCGAACGCCGATGTTGTGGAAGCCGGTGTCCTGGATCGCCTCGGTGCCGTCGGCCAGCTTCACCCTGGAGAGCCTGTTGGCGCTCACGCTGCCCACGGACGCGTCCGTGAACTCAGGGCCGGAATGGCACTTGGAGCAGTTGGTCTTCCCAGCCTCGAAGAGGCCCAGGCCTTTCTGCTGGCTCTCAGTCAGGGCAGTCTTGTCGCCCTCCATGTACCGGTCGAAGGGGGTGTCGTCCGACACCAGCGTGGCCATGTACTGGCGGATTGCCAGGCCCCAGAACAGGGAGAAGTTTGCCTCCATCTGGGTGAACCCGCCGGCAACCGGCGTTTCGGACTGCCAGTACTCGGACCGGTACGCCTTCTTGATCAGGTCCGCATAGGACATGCTCAGGCCCTTTGCGGATGTGCTGGCGATTGCGCCCAGGACGCTGTCCTCGGGATGCACCGACTGCATTGCCAAGGGCGTCAGGCTGAGCATCTTCTTGCCGAGCTCCGCAAAGGAGCGGCCGGCGCAGGACATCTCAACGCTGTTGTTGGGCGGGCCATCCGACTGGGAGGCGTTGCTGGCCAGCGGGATGCTCACGGCCTCCTGCACCAGGCTGCCGCCCATCATCTTCCAGATACGAGCGCCTTCATCGCGCGTCCCAAAGGGGTTGACGCCGTTGAAGTCGTTGTTGGCGCGCCCGTCCCAGAAGTTCCGGAAGTTGAACACGGAGTTGACCGTGCTGGGCGTGTTGCGCCCCGTGGATTGCCGGACGTTGCTGGCTCCGACGTGGAAGACCGGGTCCGCAGGAATGGAGCAGCTATCCACTGCCATGCCCATAACGATCCCGTCCAGGGAGCTCTTGACCACGCCCTGGCTGCCAATGACATCATCCTTGTCTGCCGTGATAGCGGACTCGTCATCCAATGGGTCTGCGTGCCTGACCAGCGGGAAGTCGCTGGGCGTCAGCGCGTAGTTAGGCCCGCCGACCTGGAACATTCCGTTGGCCCCGGGGTTCAGCGTGTTCTTGTTCCGGGCGTCAACGCCTGAGGAGAAATGGCAGGTGGCGCAGGCCGTTTCGCCATCGCCACCAGCCTGCACGTCCCAGTACAGGGCTTTGCCTAGCTGGAGAGCGGCAGTCTTGTCGCTCACAAACTCACCAAGGTTTGCCGGCTCAGGGATGGGGATAGACTTCAGCGATGCCAGGCTCTGCGCCTCGCCTCCCCCACCGCTACTCTGGGCAATGATCTTGGTCTTTCCCGAACTCTTTCCTGAACCACCGGCGAAAGCAATCCCTACAGCGAGACTGAGGGACAGGACCATCAGGCCCAAGAACACCCGCAGCAAAACGGTGCTCTTGCTTGCCCCACTGGATTTGTGTAACTTCTCAAATGTTTTCACGAGGACCTCCCCTCCCCTACTTTGTTTCCACATTCGTTCAGCAACTCCGCTGAGCTGTTCCTCTCTTAGACCTGCCGGCGGCAGGCATCTGACACCTCCATTTCCCCTTTCCCCTGGATTTCCCCCAGGTCCGGGCTTTTGTCGGGGACGCGCCTTCCTTCCTGGTTGGGCATCCACTGCAAGGTATGCGCACAGTTTAGGCGTTGCGCGGGCAACCACACAGTACAAGGGTACTGGAGGACGCCTCACGAACAACGCACGTTCTAGAACACTGGACCAAGGTTAGGCAGGGTGTAACAAATGGCGAAGTCATGAGACTAAAGAAGTGAGGGGCAGAAAAGGGGCCCCGCACAAAAGCGAAACGGGGGGATGACGGGATGAAAGCAGAAGAGGCCATGACCACCACCTACCACCGGAACCACCACTAGGGCAAAGGAAGGAGACACGATGAACGATACATGCCTGCAAAGGCCAGGGCCTAGACGCAAAGCCCAGATGCAAGACCTAGACACAATGTCCAGACACAGCGTCCAGACACCAGACACCAGTTCGATCCAAGGGGAGGAAAAGGCGATGACAACCATGTACGGAAACTCAAGAGTATGGCGACTGGCAATTTCGGTCCTGGCCCTGTTGGGTCCGGTGATTGCGCTGCCGGCGGCCGCTTCGGCAGGCCCTGATACGCAACCCCCAATGATCACGCTGGTCAACCCGCCTGACCAGTTGGAGGATGAGATCTTCAACGAGCTTGACGATGGCATTCTCGTCCGGGCCCAGGTGACGGATGACGTCGGCGTGGCTTCGGTAGAGTGGGTCGTGCAAGGCGAGCACGGGCCGCTGAGCTTCAATCAGGCAACGGGCCTCTACGAGGGGCGCATTCCCGATACCGAGTTCCTGGAGATCGTGAAAGAGCTGAACGGCTGCGACTTCACCCTCACGGTCCGCGCGCTCGACGCGAGTTTCAACTACGCGGAAAGCAGCAAGCTGATCGAGATCGAAGAGCCGTCCTGCAGCAGCCTCAAATAGCGCGTGGGAGTACAGCTGTAAGGCGGTCGGAACAGATCGGACCAACAACAAGAGGAGGAGGAGGAAGCGATGATAAGGACGAATGTCGTGACAAGAACAGTAGGCAGCCTGGCCACGCTGGCCCTGGTCCTTTTGGGCCTGGCAGCAGCCCTCCCGGCTGGAGCTTCGGCGGCCAGAGACACTCAGACGCCAGTCATCACCCTGGTCACACCACAAGACAACTTGCAGGAGAAGGTGTTCGCAGAGCTGGACGACGGCCTCCTGGTCCAGGCCAAGGTCACGGATGACGCCGGCGTGGCTTCAGTGGAGTGGGAGGTGCAAGGCGAGCGCGGGCCGCTAAGCTTCAACCAGGCAACGGGCCTCTACGAGGGACGTATCCCCGAATCTGAGTTCCTAGAAATCGTGGCAGAGATTACTAGCTGCGACTTCATCCTCACCATCCGCGCGCTCGACCTGAGCTTCAACTACGCGGAAAGTAGCTGGCAACTGGAAATCCAGGAGCCATCCTGCAGCAGCCTCAAGCGGCGATAGGGGGGCCGCCACAGGATGGCCATCCGGCAATAGCGCCAACTGGCACAGCGGCCCGGCCCCGCAAAGCGCGTGGCGCTGAGGAGGCCGGGGCCGCTGTGAAGGGCAAGCGTTCACGCCTGCGGACAACCATGCGAATAGCGAGTTCCAGAGATGAATACCTGGCGCTTTCAGGAACGCTGCCCTATACTACTAGCTCTCAGCCGTCACAAAATCGGGCGATGCAGGGCGGGGTGGAGGGGGCGCCGGGAGACACAGGCAGCCATGATTGCGCACGGGGGTCAGGAGAGGGTGGGAGGGGCGTTGGCAGGGGAGTGGGAGCTGGTCCAGAGGCTCCGGCGGGGCGACGAGGCAGCCTTCACGTCTTTGCTCGAGCAGTACCACGCGCCCTTGCTGCGGCTGGCAATGGTCTACGTTCCCGACCGCGCCGTAGCCGAGGAGGTTGTCCAGGACACGTGGATCGGCATGCTCAAGGGCCTTGAAGGCTTCGAAGGACGCTCCTCGCTCAAGACCTGGTTGTACAGCATCTTGCTCAACAAGGCCAGAAGCACCGGCAGGCGCGAAAGCAACACGATCCCGTTTTCCGCCTATTGGAACCCCAGCGCCGACCCCGACGAGCCAACCGTTGATCCCGAACAATTCACGACACACGACCCGGTGGGCCATTGGGTCTCCCCGCCGCAAGAATGGTCGAAAACGGTCGAGGAGCAGCTTCTCTCGCGGGAGATGCGGGAGCGCATCCTGGCAGCGATCAATGAGTTGCCGCCAAGCCAGAAGGAAGTGATCACGCTTCGGGACATTGAGGGGCTGACTGCTTCCGAAGCCTGCGACGTCCTTGGCGTCAGCGAAGCGAACCAGCGGGTATTGTTGCACCGGGCCAGGTCAAAGGTCCGCCGGGCCATTGAGCGGTACTTGGAAGTTGGAGGGACGCACTCTTGAATGCCGAAGACATGGCCTGCCGGGAACTGGTGGCCCTCATCACGGAGTACCTTGAAGCAGCCTTGCCGCAAAGCGAGCAGGAGCGGCTCGAAGGCCACCTTTCAGAATGCTCCGGCTGCCGGGCATATCTGGAACAGATGAGGCAGACCATCCGCACCCTGGGGATTCTTCCCAAAGAGCCCGTCCCGCCAGACGTGCGGGAGAAGCTCCTGCAGGCTTTCCGGGCGTGGAAGTCTGGCTAGTGTTCCCCTGCACTGCTCGGCGCGCATAGGGCGGTTTCTCTGATGCGGATGACTTCCCAAGCGAGCCGCTGCACCCAATAGCGTGTCGCCGGTCCTCACAAGGGCCCCCCACCTTCACATCATCAGGCGCACGTTCTGGTACTTTCGTACGGTCTTCCGCTGCCTCCCGCCAAAGCTGCAATGCGCCCGCGCTTTGCGCTTCCGCGCTACGGAGCAGCTAGCCCTGCCTTTCGCTTCCGACTCCTCGCGGCCTGCTGACGGTACCCTCATCGTGGCGTTCTACACGCTGGACTAAGACGGGGTACTGAGTTCTAGAGCCTTGTTCTAGGACTTCAGTTCTTAGCAGGAGGTGAGACCATCGTCTAACTACAAATGTTTTGCAGCCCACACTACGTATCTCCAGAAGACCCTCACTACAACTCTGAAAGGAGTTCCGCGGATGACCAAGCAGATGAAGAAGCACAGGACCATGGCTGCCCTGGCAGCCGGCAGCTTGACGATGGTCCTTCTCACGTTGATCTTCGGGGGTGTAGCCGGCGCCACGGGAAACGGCGCTCCGAGCGGCGAGCACTACAACCTGAACATTATCGGCGTATCCAAGGCAAAGACCGCCGACATGACGGGCGACGACGGTCACAGGATTTTCGTCAACCTCGGCAGCAAGACAGGCGATCCGGTCCGCACGAAGATTCTCCTGTCCCAGAGCGCGGACGGGACCTTCAAGGTACTGGACGGCAACGGCACCGATGGCAAAGCGAGCTTCCAGTTGCCCGCCCCGGGCAGCTACACCATCTGGGCGCGGCCTCTCGGCCAGCCGGGCGGCCAGGCCAAGGTGACCACCTGCGCCATTGACCCGCTCACCCTGGAGGAAGTCTGCTCCACCTCTTTTGAGGTCTTTGTGCGCGGCACGGGCCAGTCCAAGTTCGTTGACGTCACCACCTCGTTGACCACGATTGTGATAGACGCATCACTGACCGATCTGATCCTGGCGTGCGGCGGAGACACCGTTGCCCTCTTCGATCCATGCCTGGAAGGGTATTTCTGGGCCTACGACAACAACGGCCTCCGCCTCCTGCAACTCCGCTTCTACCCCAACTAGGCGGAATGTTGCTGCGCTGCTGAACGCGAAAAGGGCCGGGAGCAATGCTCCCGGCCCTTTTCGTTTGCGAGGTATGCCACTGCGGGCTATACTACCCGGGCAGACGGGTTCCACCTCAGAGAAAAGCGCATGGCTCTGCAGGCGCTTCAGGTCAACGGTGCGCAACCAAGTACCACGTCATGCCTTTCGTCCTCGTACCCATCCGTAGGGGTTGGGACCATAAAGTAACTGGGTCTCTGGATGACCGTGTGCTTGGCACTCAATTTGCATGTAGGCAACTGCTGCCCATACCTGTGCAGACTCCACCTCAAAAGTGACATACAGGGGCGACCAGGGTGGTCCGGGGTCGTGAGGGCGCCGCAGAGAGAACTGCCGCTCATAGGAATCCTGCAACTCTCGTGGTGGCTGTTCTCTTTTGGCCCATTCGACTCTGAGTAACAATTGCTGTCTTCGACCGGCACCAACTTGCGGCAAAGTCCTCAATGGCCACACATGCACCTGAGGATGCCATGTCACGGCGCTCACGTTGAATATGGGCCTAGGCGACGAGACGTCGATAGTCGCGATTCCGTAGGAGTAGTCGGGGGCTGCGCTGCTCCCACTTCTCACGAGTTGCATTTCGTTTAGTCCCTCTGGGGGTAGTACAGTCCAGTCCAGAGAAGCTAGCTTGAACTCTTCCGGGTTTTGTGGCTCTGTGAATTCCCTTCCGATTTCATTGGCAATGATCCTAGCTATTGAGACAGGATCGTCGAAATCGTCGATTGGGAAGTCCTGGAAATGTTGATACATGCCTGGTCGGCGCCTGTCACCTCTCTTAAGGAGGTATCTTAGCTTTCTTGCGATAAGACGAACATCCTGTGGTGGTTTTTCTTGCCCATGGAACCCAAAGAAATAGCCGAACTCGTGGTGGACGTAGACGCTCCGATCCAAGGCTTTGTCTGTCAGTAGAAGCCAAAAATGCTCTGACTCCTCCAGGCCGATCCTTACCTCGTCGGACCACATCCCCGTTGGGAAACCCGGGCCTGTTGTGAAAACAGTAATGCCAGATGCTTGGAGGAGCTGCGCGACTCTAGCAGCCAGTTCATCATCCTCTGCTGCGTGGCTAACAAAAACGTCGTACATCAAGGAACCCGTTCCGACAAGAGTAGAGTAAGGAACGGAACCGGAGCTTTGCTGAGTGGAGCCGTGCCGCCTTCTCTTACCATTGAACGAACATGGGCATGATCACGTGCGTGTAGTTGTCCACGCCGACGGGACGGATGACGCCGGGGCTTGAGGGGGTCGTGGTCTCCAGGGCGATCTCTTCCTGGCTGAGCACGCCAAGCACCTCGTTCAGGTACTTGCTGTTGAATGCGATCTTCGCCTCGCCACCCTCCGCCTTTACATCTACTTCGCCGGTGTTCTCGCCCAACTCCTCGGCGCGGGCGGATACCTCCATCGTGCTTTGGCTTGCCTCGGCCCCGGGGATGATATGGAGCCGCACGATGCCGCTGCCATCCCTGGCAAAGATGGACGCGGTCCGGGTAACCCGCGTAAAGGCTTCGCGGGACACCAGCGTCCGCGTGCCAAAGGTCTGGGGGATGAGTTGCTTGTAGTTGGGGAATGTCCCCTGCACAAGCTGCGATACGAGTTCGACATTCGCCAGTCGGAAGAGGACCTGGCTGCGCTGCGGCGTTACGGTAAACTCCACCGGCTCCTGCTGATCGGCCACCAGCCGGTCGAGCTCGCGCAGCGTTTTGGCCGGGATGATGAAGCTCATCGGCTCGGCTGCCGGCTCCGCCAGGGGCGCGGTATGTACCGCCAGCCGGAAGCCGTCGGCTGCCGCAAACGTCGCCTTGTCGCCCTCCAACTCGATCCTGACGCCGGTGAGCACCGGCCGGGAGTCGTCGGTCGCGGCTGCAAAGGCAACGAGGCCGATGGCTGTTCGCAAAGCCTTGGGCGTGATGGCCCCGCCTACGCCCGCCTCAACCGTCGGGATGGGTGGGAACTCTTCGGCGTCGGTGCCGTGTATGCTGGCTTTCGAGCGCCCTGACTCCAAGTGGATTCCCAGTGGACGGGGTGTCATTACAATCTCTATTCGCTCCGCCGGAAGCGAGTTGACAAAATCCGTGAGCAGACGGGCAGGCACGGTAAGCGACCCTTCGGCCCGGACCTCGCCTCCAACCCACGTGCTGATAGCGATCTCCAGGTTGGTGGCGGAAAGCTTGAGGCGTCCTTGGTCGGTGGACATCAGAACGTTCTGCGTGACGGGCAAGGTCGTGCGCGTGGCGACGGCCCTTCCGACGATGCCCAGGGCTTTGCTGAGGTTTTCTTGAAGGCAAATTACTTTCATATGGGCGCTCCCAGTGGGTGTGAGGGTAGTATAAGGGAAAACGCCTTTCCTCCGTCAACGAGGTTTGACTGGTTTTCTCGGGGAAAGTAGCGCCGCCATCCTTTTTCCACTATATCTTGGCAGACGAGGAACAGGGCCCCCAACAAATGCATGCCCTTACGACAAAAGGCTCCAGTACCAATCGAAGATGGCCTCCCCCCAGAAGAGGCTGACCAGCGCGCCGCTGACAAGGAATGGCCCAAAGGGGATGTACTGGCCGCGACGGCGTATCTTCAGCGCCAGCAGGAGAATCGCCACGATGCCGCCGCCGATGAAGGCAACGTCAAGGGTAACGAGTGCGCCGGTGAAGCCCAGCATGACGCCCAGGAGGACTCCCAGCTTTACGTCGCCAAAACCGATTGCTTCACGCCGGAAGACGAGCACGGCTACTAGGTAGATTAGAAGCAACACCGCGCCCCCAAGCGCCACTCCATACAGCGCGTCCAGGTAGGCCGCCCGAAGTGACGCTTCGCCGTTCCCAACGGGGCCCCAGGGGACGACGGCCAAAGCAAACGCGGCGCTCGGATAAGTAACGGCATCCAGGACCAGCCGGTGCTCCAGGTCAATGACGAAGACAACGATGAGGATGCTCGCGAATGTCATTGCGATGACGCCCTGGGCGGTAGCGCCCAGTTGCCAGGCTGCCAGGGCGAAGAGCAGCCCTGCCGCGACCTCCACGGCCAGGACGCGCCGGGGGATCCGCGAACCGCAGTAGCGGCATTTGCCGCGCAAAAGGAGGTAGCTGGCCACAGGCGCCAGGTCCCACGGCCGCAGCGCCCGCCCGCAGGAGTCGCAGTGGGAGCGGCCCCTAACCAGTGAGCCACCGGCCGGAAGGCGGTCCATGATCACGTTCAGGAAGCTGCCTATCGCTAGCCCGAACAGCGCAGAGAAGAGGATAGCCGAAGCAGGACTCATCAAAGCATGCTCGCAACAAAAAAGACTGGCCTGAAGATTACTCCAGGCCAGTCATAATCGTCCAGCAGGGTCGAGGCTAGCTTACGACAACCTCGCCCACCATGCCCAGGGACTCGTGGGGCAAACAGGACAGCTTGAACGTGCCGGCCTTGGTCGGTGTGAACTTCTGCGTCATCGCCTGCCCGGGGTTGACGATGATGTTGACGCCAAGGTCATTGATCGTAAAGGTGTGGAACTCTTTGGGCGCCGCGATCTCCACCGTGTACTCCTGGCCAACCTTCAGATCCAGCTTGTTGGGGACCCATGTGTATGGGTTTTCCGTTGCGCTCACCTTGATGACGTTGTCCCCGGTGGTCGCGGGGGGAGTCGTGGGCGTGGGAGCCGGCGGCCTTGGCGTATTGGTGGCGGTGGGCGGGGCCTTGGTAGCCGTGGCAGTTGGCGCGGGCTCAGAGCCGCCGCACGCGGCTAGCGCCAGGGAAAAAGACAGAAGCAGCGCACCAGCAAAGAACGTACCTTTTCGCACATGTCCTCCTAGATTGTCTGGCTACGATTCCTTTCCAACATGGAAAGCGAAGAGCAGCCAGGAATGATAGCTTGATATTTCTATCACAGGCGACGAATCATGTCAACAGCGTTGACGCTGCCGCCGCCGTCCCGTAGGCTTATTGGGTCCGGCAACACCAGCGTTTGAGCGAGTCATGACAGAAGCCATAGAGCACCAGTTGCTTCGATTCATTGCGTCCGTCTACGAGGCCATGGGCTGGCCCGGCGTGGTGCTGCTCATGGCCATCGAAAGCGCCTCTATCCCCCTGCCCAGCGAACTGATCATGCCCCTAAGCGGCTGGATGCTCATTCAGGCAAAAGGGCTGAGCGTCTGGCATATCCTGCTGGCCGGGTTCTATGGCGCGTTGGGAAACCTTCTGGGGTCGCTCCTGGCCTACTGGCTGGGCGCATGGGGAGGCAGGCCGTTGCTTGAGAAATACGGCCGATACGTCCTGATCACAAGGGCAGACCTGGACAAGGCAGACAAGTGGTTCGCCAAATACGGCGACTGGGCAGTCCTGATATCGCGGATGCTCCCCGTGGTGCGCACCTTCATTAGCTTTCCCGCAGGCGTCGTGAAAATGCGAATCGTGCGCTTCAGCTTGCTTACTTTTGCAGGCTCATTCCCGTGGTCCGTGGGCTTGGCGTTCGGCGGCTACGTGCTCGGCGAGAACTGGGAGGCCCTGCGCCGCGTCATGCGTCCCTTCGACATCCCAATCGTGGCCGCAATCGTGGCTGTGGTCGCGTTCTACGTCTACCGCCGGATCCGGCACGTGCGCGCTGAGGGCCGTGAAAGCGTCCCAAAGACCCCTTCGTAGCAGAGAGACCCAAGTCTTGACTTCGACGCAAGGAGACGGGGGTAAGGATTCGTTTTCGCCATTTTCTGGGGCATTTTTTGGCTTGGGTTTGTATCTGGGATTCGTTTTATTTTTTGGGAGGAACGACCCCCCTGGAAGGCGGCGAGGGGGGAGGCCCGATGCGATGGTTGTGAAGGATGCCGCTGGGAGGGGCGCAAGCCTTGCGCCCCTACGCGTTTACCCTCACTCGCCCCAATTGCATCGGGGCGGCCTCCCATCAAGGGAGAGGCGGAGACCTGCCTGCTCTGCAAGTCATTCGCCCAAGGCCGCAAAGCGAGTCCGCGTACTAGCGTTCTGACCAGCGCAGTCTCAGCATAAGGCCGAACATGCAGCGTTGCCCCAGGGATGGATGGCAGGGGGAGGGGTCTTGCGGCGCCTTGGGCTGCGCCGCCGTATTACGGCAGCGCGACGGCAAGCTCTTCCCGGATGACGCAGGGCTGAAACCTCCCGGCGGGCGATCTCGCGGTTGGCCTCCCCCCTTACCGCCCTGCCCGTTCCGCGATTGCCTCCACAAGTGGCGGCGTCACCTGCTTCCAGTCGCCTACGACGCCGAAGTTGGCGGACTTGAAGATGGGTGCGTTGGGGTCGTTGTTGATGGCGATGATGTGCTCAGACTTCCGCACGCCCACCAGGTGGTTCGGCGCGCCGGATACGCCTATGGCAATGTAGAAGCGTGGGGCCACTGCCCTACCCGTCAGGCCGACCTGTAGCTGGGGCGGCAGCCAACCCGCCGTGGCCACGCGCAGGCTGGACGCAATGCCGGCCTTCAGGACCAATGCCAGCCTGCGGACCTCCGGCAGGCCATCCGGCCCACCAACGCCGTTGCCCACGCCCAGCACCACCTCCGCGCTGTCCAGCCCGGCAACGTCAATGTCCGGCGCAACCACCCGTTCCAGCAGCCGCACTCTGCTGCCGCCAACCCGCGTGAGCGGCAATGGCACAACACGCGGCTCTACCCTGTGGTCCGGGACGCGCGCGTCCAGAGCGCCGGGGCGGACCGTTGCCATGACGGGCGTTGTGCGGCTGTAGATAGGCGAGACCACGTTGCCGCCAAACGCAGGTTTGAGCATGGCCACCTCGCCCGATGCGTCCATCTCCACGCCGACCGCGTCTCCCGTCAGCCCGAGCTGCAGCCTGGCCGCCACGCGCGGCGCCCAGTCCCTGCCGTTGCCGGTGGAAGGGAACAGCACCACGTGCGGCCTGTACCGCCGTATCGCCTCGGCGGCCACGTCCGCGTACCGCTCCGTGTCGTACATCGCAAGCTGCGGGCCGCCCGCCAGGTAGATGGAGTCTGCGCCGAACGCGCCCAGCTCTTTCGCATAGCCCGCCGCTTCGAGCGACCCCACCAGCAAGGCCCCGACCTCGCCGCCAAGCCTGTCCGCGATGTCCTGGGCCGCGCCCAGCAGCTCATAGGTGACGCCGCGCGGCTTGCCGCCCAGCATCTCGACCGCAACCCACACGGCCCGCCCATTGGCAGCATCCCTTCTGAGCGGACGGCGGGCCTTTGTCGCGCCCTGGCGCGCCCGGTGCGTGAACAGGCCATTGGCAAACAGGTAGTCTGCAAGCTGTCTTGCGGCCTGGGCAGGATTGTTCCCGTCAACGATGGTCCCCTTCCGGTCAAGGGCGGCGGAGCGCAACGCCGCCACCCGCGTGGGCGAACCTGCCGCGCCGTAGCCGGCGGTATCGCCGCCGATGTCCGCGACGCCCCAGGTGGCCAGGGGCTTCTGCCCCCCGGCCTGCATCTCTTCGGGCGATGGCCTGCGGTTCGTGATGATCAGCTCCGTCACCGACAGCACTGCAGGCAGCGTTACCTCATACTGCTCGAACCCTTCGTCCATCTCCCGCTCCACCCACAGGATCCCTTCGCTCGCGCCCTTCTTGATCTTGCGCACCGCCGTGACCTGGGGGAAGCCCAGCAGCTCCGCTAGCTCGCCGGGCACCTGGCCTGTCTCCGAGTCAATGCTGAACTTCCCGCACATCACCAGGTCCGGCGCGAGCTTCTTCACTGCAGCGGCCAGGGCGCGCGCGGTAGCCAGCGTATCCGCTCCCGCAAAGGCGCGGTCGGTCAACAGCACGGCGTCATCGGCGCCCAGGGCAAGGCACTCCTGCAAGGCGCTCTTGGCGGCGGGCGGGCCCATGGTCAATACCGTCACCGTGCCGCCCACCTCTTCCCGCAGCCGCAGCGCCTCCAGCAACGCCCGGCGGTCAATGCTGCTGACAACAAGCGTCACGCCCTCGCGCACCAGCGTCTTTGTCTCTTCGTTGAACCGCATCTCAGCGGCCGTCGGTGTCTGCTTGATGCACACCAGGATTTTCATAGCGCTGCCCCTTCATGCTTGTATGCTCGGTATGGATGGAATGAAAGACGCCGCCACATGACCATCCGGGCGGCGCAACTCTATCAAGTTGGATGCGTCTGGCATATCCAAGGTGCAGCCCCTAGAATTGGCGGAAAGGGTAGAATAGAATCCTTGCACGCTTAGCGCACACTATGAGGTCCTATGACTGGTCAAGAAGGCAGCCTTGCTCCCAGAGAGTCCCGGCTCGTGGTCAACGGCGTAAGCCTGTGCATATTCGAGTGGCCCGGCGACGGCCCACCTGTCTTTTTCATTCACGCCACGGGGCATCACGCCCGCTGCTGGGACGGCGTGGTCAGGCGCATGCCCGGCTGCCACGCCTACGCCATAGACCTGCGGGGCCACGGCCGCAGCGACAAGCCGGAGCCCCCCTACCGCTGGCGCTCCTTTGCGGAAGACGTGGCTGCGGTGGCGGATTCGCTGGACCTCCGCCAGGCTGTGGGCGTTGGGCACTCCATGGGCGGCTACGTGGTCACCTTCGCCGCCGCCCTGCGCCCGGAGCGCTTCGGCGGACTGGCGCTTGTTGACCCCACCATTCCCTCCCCCGACCGGCCCTTCCAGCCGAGGAATGGGGAGCACCCTGTGGCCCGCAGGCGCGACCGCTGGGACTCCCCCCAGGAGATGTTCGACCGCTTCAGGGACCGCCCTCCGTTCAACACATGGACCGATGAGGCGCTAGTGGACTACTGCGTGGGCGGGCTGTTGGCCGCCCCTGACGGCAAGGGTTACGTGCTGGCCTGCCCGCCGCGCATCGAAGCCTCCATGTACGGCTCGGCCATCAGCCACGAGGTCTTCGACCACCTGGACAAGATCAGAGGCCCCGTCCACGTGCTGCGCGCCCGGCCCCGGACTCCCAGCGACACTCCCGACAGCTTCGGCCCGTCTGTCACGTGGCCCGGCCTCGCCGGTCATCTAGCGCAGGGCATGGACTTCCCCATGCCCGAGCACTCCCACTTCATCCCCCAAGAAGCGCCTGAGAAGGTAGCGGCGCACATCCTCCAGGTGCGGGCCAAGGTCGGGGCGCAGGCGAGCCGCCCATGAGCCGCGCCGAGGAGCGCCGGTCCCTCCAC
>JACQUI010000188.1 GCA_016210395.1 Chloroflexota bacterium
CTTTTGAAGGAGCTTCAGCTCCTCGACGTCCTTCACCGCGCGGATATCATCGGCAATGCCCGTGAGCGGCGTCATGTTGACGGTCGCCCCGTTGATAGGCGTCTCCTTCAGCTTCTGCGTCAGGCGCTGGTGCGAGGCCACCGTCATGTTGTCCGCCTCGAAGCCCAGCTCTTTGACTTTGGACTCGCCAAGCAGCGTTGTGAACCAGTCCAGGTTGGACTGAACACGCGCCACGCGATAGGCGGGAGCCTGCTGCCCCGCTTGCTCGATGTAGCGAAAGTCGGTAGCCAGGACGGCATCCTGCTGTGTGATGAAGAGATACCCGGCAGAGCCGGTGAAGCCGGAAAGGTAGCGCCTGTTCTCCGGGCTGGAGACCAGCAGGGCCTCTACCTTCTTCTCCTTCATGACATCACGGATGGCGGATAGCCGGCTGGACGTGGGGGTGTTGGACATTGGCGCTCCTTAGGACTGGTCTATTTCAGGAACCGGAATGTGATGGGGTAGCGGAAGAACTCGCCGTTGGCGGCGCGAATGGAGGCGACGATCACAGCGATGACGGCATAGACCGCAAGGGCGAAGAGGAGGAAGAAGCCAACGATGATGAATAGCAATGGAATACAGATGAGCGCGAAGATGATGACGCTGATCTGGAAGTTCACCGACTCCTTGCCATTGTGGTCAATGAACGGGTGTTCTTCCCTGGAGATAAGCCACATCAGCAGCGGCCCCAGGATATTCCCGAATGGAAATACAAAGCCGGCAAAAGCGGAAAGGTGGCATAGCATCCCCATGGTCCTGGCGCGCTGGGGGAGCCCGGACGCGTGCGGCGGCGGGGCCACAGGGGTGGGCGCAAGCCCCGGTGGCGAGACCGGCGGAGCGGCTTGCTGCGGCGAGACTGGCTGAGGAGGTTGCGCCGGCTGCGGCGTCTCAACCGGGGTGGCCTGCGCCGTGACGGGCTCCGGCGGCTGTTGTGAAGCAGGCGCCTGGGCGGGAGCGGCATGCACAGGTTGAGGCTGGGCCACGGGTCTGCCGCAAGCGGCGCAGAAGCGGGCGTCGGCGGTGAGCTGCTGGCCGCAGTTGGCGCAATAGGGCATGTTGTTGGTCCTTGGTGTGCGATGCCTGTGAACATGATCTGTAGGGGCAGGCCTTGCCCGACAATTGCCTTCATGCCAAGGAGGGTGCAAGGGAACCGGCGTTCCCTGCCTGGGGCGTCCCTGTAGGGGCGCAAGGCTTGCGCCCTAAGGCGGGGCAGGTGGGGAAAGCGACCTCTGCCAGGCAGGAAGAGGCAAACTCCCGAATTATCGGGAAAGCCTAGGGGCAGGGTAACCCTGCCCTTACACACGCATGCTGACCCACAAACGCCGTTCTGTCAACAGGGCTACAGCGGAACCGTCACCTTAGCCGTCGCAATCGTCTGGCCCATCTGGTTGACGCCCCTCATTTCAACGTCCACCAGCCGCTTGCCGTTCTCTTCGCGCTTAGCAAGCACCGTGCCGCTAAAGGTGACCACGTCGCCTGGGCGGAACGGCTCCAGAGCCCGCATGGCAAAGGTGCTGCGGAGCACGTTGTTCATGGGGAAGGCAAGCTGCAGCGCCTCGGTCATGTAGGCGCAGGTGACGACGCCCATGTTCACGGTCCCGGCGAAGATGCCCTCTTTGGCGTACTCCTCGTCGGTGTGGAGGTTCTTGCCAACGGTAGCCGGTGGAGGTCCCGGACGATTCAGGGCGGTGTAGTTGTTGATGGTCACCTGGCTTTCCGTCTTCTGGAGCTTGGGCAGCTCGTCTCCTACCTGAATGGAATCGAAGGTCGCCTTGGAAGCGGTAAGCGTGGTCATTTGGACCTCCTTTGATGCAGTGCAGCTATGATTGACAAACGACGGGCCGCTGCCACGGCCCTCTCTATGGCGGTGCGGGTGAGAGATTCTTCGCGAAGCAATGCACGTTCAGGAGCAAAGGTAGCTTGACCACTTCGCTCCAGAATGACAAGCCGCGTCCCTGTACCCTCCTCATGCGCTCCGGGACTTCTGGCCCCGGGCATACTCCCAGATGATATTGTAGAGGTACTCCACTACCTTCTCTCCACGCTGGTTGTGGGCGACGACGCGGAAAGAGAGGAACCGGTTGCCTGTACGCGTCTCCCAGCGGTTGTCCAGCGTGCTGGTGCTGGTAATCGTGTCGCCTGGACGCACGGGGACGCCTTGGTAGACCACTTCCGTGCCGGCAAAGGGGGTGCTGCGGGGGTTGTGTTGGGCTTGCTCCGGCGACACATACCCGTGGTAGTTCATCACCTCGGCGCGCCGCATGGGCGCAAAGACGTAGCACATGGTCGGCGGCGCAATGATTCCAGGGAACCCCGCCGCCCTTGCTGCGGCGTCATCGAAGTAGATGGGGTTGTTGTTCTGCACCGATCTGGCGTAGTTAGCGATGTTCTCGCGGGTTATGGCGAAGGTCATGGGAGGGCACGTGTGCCCAATTTGCATCACCTCCCAGTTGTAGACCTTCTCCTCGGCGGCTTCGTGAGCCGATGCCTGCGTCATGTCACACGTCCTATTCCAGGGGGAGCGTGGCTTTCGCCGCCGCCACGTTCTGCCCTAGCTGGTTGACGCCCGCGATCTCCACATCCACCACGCGGCGTCCGCCGTTTTCCACGCGCTTCTCCAGCACACGGCCGCTCAAAGTCACGGTGTCGCCGGCTCGAAAAGGCTCCAGGGCCTTCATGCTCAGAGCGCACGCCTGGACGCTTTGCTGAGGGAAGGCTTTCTGCAGAAACTCCATCATGAAGGCAACGGTGACCACCCCGTAGTTCACGGTGCCTTTGAAGATGCCCTGGTCGGCAAACCGCTGGTCGGTGTGCAGGTTGTTGCTCTGGAACTGCCGTGGCCGGCGGTGCACGATGAGCCGCGTGTAGGTGTCAATGGTCACTTGGGTCTCGGTCTTCGCCAGCTTGGGCAACTCGTCCCCAACGGCAATGGTGTCAAAGGTAACCGGCAAGGTCTGGACAGCCATACGACGCCTCCTACGCGCTGCGGCCTTTTTGGCCTCGGAAGTATTCCCAAATGATGTTGTAGACGTAGTCGCCGATGTGCTCGCCACGCTGGTTGTGCATGGTGATCTTGAAACCGACGAACTTGTTTCCCGAGCGGCTGATCCACCTGTTGTCCAGGCGCGACACGCTGGCGATGACATCCCCCGCCACGACGGGTACGCCGGTCAGCGACACATCCGACCCGGCAAACGGGGTGCTCCGCGGCGGGGAGGCTTGCTCCGGCGCCAGGAAACCCATCTCGTTGAACATTTCCCATCGCCGCATGGGCGCGTACGCGTAGATCATCGAAGGCGGCGCCACAACGTCGGAGTACCCTGCTGCGCGCGCGGCCTTTGGGTCAAGGTAGATGGGGTTGGTCTCCTGCACGGAGAGACAGTAGTCGGCGATGTACTCGGGCGTAATCTTCTCGAATACCGGCTGGGCCTGATGGCCGATCTTCATCACTTCCCAGTCGTACACGGGCCAATCGGGGATTTTCTGTTCCATCGTCACCTCCCATTTTGCCTGGCCCGATTGTAGTGGCCGCGCGAACACAAGTCAACGCGAAGGTTACGCGCCTTGCCGACCCTTGCTGCCTACGCCGTATACTGTGAGGCGGTTTGCCGCCGGGCTTCCCCCCTGAAACGCCCGCGGCCAAAAAGGAAACGACGCTAAATGCCGCGCTACCCCGCGCTCTGCCGCAACGCCGCCTTGCTCTTCGCAGCCCTGGCCATCGCCGCATCCCTATCCGGCTGCGGCCCCAGCGCCTACAAGAACACTATCCTCTTCACGTCGCACCGCCTGGGCAACCTGGGCGTCCACTCCATGACGCCCAGCGGCGAGCCTATTACGCCTCTGACGCCCCGGGAAACGGACGCCTACGGAGCACGCTGGTCGCCCGACTACACGCAGCTTCTGTACCTAGCACGTAGAGGAGAGACCACCGCCCTGTTGGTGGCGAACAGGGATGGCTCCCGTCCCACGAAGCTTGTGGAAACATCAGGCATCCTCGCCAACCCCACCTGGTCGCCCGACGGCAAGCGCATCGCCTATGCACTGACAAAGGACGGGGCCACGCAGATTCGCGTTATAGGTCCGGACGGCCAGGGGGACACGGCCGTGGTGTTCGACGTGGCGACGGCGGATTCCCCCACGTGGTCTCCGGACAGCCAGTGGCTGGCAGCGGCATCAGCGTCGCCGGAGTTCCCGGGCATCTACCTGCGCAATCCCTCCGGCGTGAACTACCACCGCCTGACCGACCAGCAAGACTCCGCGCCCCTCTGGTCGCCCAAGCAGGAGAGAATAGCCTTCCTTTCCCAGCGGGACGGCACGCCGGAGGTCTACGTGATGCACAGCGACGGATCGCTCCAGACACGCCTGACCAGGAACGAGGCCAAGGAGTACCAGCTCGCGTGGTCTCCCGATGGCGCACAGATCGCCTATGTTTCGGAGGTGGACGGCAACCCGGAGGTCTACGTGTCCCGCGCCGACGGTACGCAGGCCACACGCCTCACCCACAACGCTTTCCCGGACATAGAGCCCGCCTGGTCGCCCGATGGCCAGCGCATCGTGTTCGTATCCTACCGTGAAGGCAACGCGGACCTGTTCATCATGGACACCGACGGCAACCGACAGAAGAACCTCACGTCCGGGCCCTCGACCGACTTCATGCCCGCCTGGTCGGCCAGGTGAACAACCCCTGCCACGTACGCGGCGCGCTTTGGATCACACACCCGTGGGGCGGAGGTAGGGGCACGATATATCGTGCCCCTACGCAAATAGCCGCGATGCTCCAGTGTGGACGGCGAGCCACGTTGTCATGCTGCCGGAGCCCTGAGCGAAGCGAATGGGGAGGTGGTCAAACGACCGTCGCTCCAAATTGCGTTCCGCCTCGCGAAGAATCTTTCACGACCATCGCCTTCCGCAGGGCCGCGGGAGCGGCCCGTCGCCGGCTAGGCAAAGCTCTCACAGCCTCTCAGAAGGTGTGGACAAAGTAAATGAAGTCAGGCATTCTCACCTTGTAAGAATGGCAAGGAGGTAAAGGTGTGGATGCTCCGAGCACCTCGTCTGGTGATGCGCGGCGGCGCGGACGTCCGCCGAAACTCACGCCCGCGGAGATTGAAACCCTGATTCGCTTGGTTCGGGAGAACCCGCTGCGCTCCCTGGAGGA
>JACQUI010000189.1 GCA_016210395.1 Chloroflexota bacterium
ATATAACAGAGGCGCGGCGCATTGGAAAAACTCGATGTAGCCAGAAGAAACGTTGTTTTCGTATCTGCTCGCCTGGAAGTTCGGTTTAGGGGAGAAGGCCGGGATGAGGGTGTCTCCAGGCCACTTCATCACATCGGCTGCGCTAATTCTGAGCGAGGGCCTCACCTTCACCTGCCCCGATTCAATCGGGGCAGCCTCCTGCAGGGAACGCGATCCCCTTGCACCTCCGTGGCAGGAAGGCAATTATCGGGCAGGGCGCAAGGAAGAGGCTGACGACTGCATGCCGGCGCCGGCGTGGGACGAAGCAAGCGTGTGGCCCACGGAAAGCAAGCGGGCTACTGGGACGGCTTGAGGATGCCTTTCTTGATGGCGTACTTGATGAGCTCTGCCTGGGTGTGCAGGTCCAGTTTTTCCATCAGGTGGGCCCTGTGGGTCTGGACGGTGGTGATGCTGATGTAGAGCTGCTCCGCTATCTGCTTATTGGTGAAGCCTTCCGCGATGTGCTGGAGGACTTCCGCTTCCCGCTGCGTGAGGCCGTCATAGGCTGCGGCGGCTTTGGTGCGCAAGTAGTCGGTCACGAGCTCTTTGGCAAGCGACGGTTGCAGGTAGACCCCACCCTGCATGACAGACTGGATCGCCATGACAAGCTCTTCTGACTTGGCCCCTTTGATCATGTAGCCGGACGCCCCCACGGAGAGCGCCTGGAAGAAATACTCGTCCTCCTCATGCATGGTCAGCAGGATGACCTTGGTGTTGGGGTACTCCGCCTTGATCCGTCCGGAGGCTTCCAGCCCGTTCATGACCGGCATGGAGATATCCAGGAACAGGACGTCCGGGCTGATCTCCCCGCACTTCTTCAGGGCTTCCAGGCCGTTGCTGGCCTCTCCAACCACCTCTATAGATGGCTCGGCCTCCAGCACCGCCCGGATGCCCTTTCGGACAACCGGGTGGTCATCCACGATGAGCACCCGTGCACGCTGTACGCTCATGACACTGCCACTCCCTTCTTGCTGGGCACTCGCACCAGCACCCTGCATCCTTCACCGGGCGTAGAGGTGATGGCGACCGCGCCGCCGGCCAGCCCTGCGCGTTCCTGCATCCCCATGAGGCCAAGCCCTTCGGAGGGCGATTCAGCCTCCCTGATCACGTCAGGGTCGAACCCCGTGCCGTTGTCAGTGACCTCGCCGAACACCTGGTCCCCTTCTTGCCAGAACCTGATCTTCGCAGCGGTCGCCTTGGAATGCCGCGCCACGTTGTTGATGGCCTCCTGCACGACACGGAACAGCAGCGTCTGAATGGAGGGGTCATTGGTAAGGGAGACGTCTCCCCCTTCAATGGACACCGTGATACCCTGTGACTCCAGGTGCTGCAGCGCGTAGCGGCGGACGGCCGGCACCAGGCCCAGGTCGTCCAGCGCGCTGGGGCGCAGCGCCATAGCCATCTTCCGCAGCTCATTGAGGGCTTCCCGGGTCATCTGGTGAAGCGCCTCAAGTTGCTCCCGGGCGCGAATTTGGCCTGGCTCAAGCTGCGTGTGCAGCGCCTCCAGCGACAGCGCAATCGCCGTGAGCGTCTGGCCCGTCTCGTCGTGGAGCTCCCGGGCCAGCCTCTTCCGCTCCTCCTCCTGGGCGTTGATGACCTTCTCCAGGAGCTGATGCGTCAGCTTTTCCTTTTCCATCGCCTCCTGGTAGAGGCGCGCGTTCTGAATGGCAATGCCAATCTGGTTGCAGATAAGCGTCACCACCGGATAGTCCTGGGGAGCAAGGCTGTTGGCTTCCGGGGAGAAGATGGTCAGCACCCCTTCAATGCGGTCACGGGAGCGCAGCGGGTATGACACGACGCACCGGTAGCCTGCCAGCGCGCAGGCTTTCCGGGTCACCAGCGGGCTTGCGCCGATGTCCTCTATTCGTCCCACCTCTCCTGCAGCGGCCACCTGGCCGCACAGGCACTGCCCCGTTGCCACCGACGTCTCCAGCGACCTGAACGGAGCTTTGAGCTCCAGCCCGGCCGTCAAGGTGAGGCGTTTGCCTTCCCGGTCCATAAGGAAGATGGCCAGGGACCGCTGGCCCGTCGCCTCCGCAACGCTTTCCAGGGTTTGGTGGAGCACGGTTTCCAGGTTGATAGAGCTGCTTACCTTGCTGGCGATGTCCGAGGCCGCCTCAAGCTCCCTGTTCCGCCGTTCAAGCATTTGCGTGCGCTCGGCAATGCGCTCTTCCAGCCCCCTGTTTAAGTCCTGTATCTCTTCCAGAGACGTTTTCATGCGCACGCGCATCGTGTCCATGTCTCTGGCCAGGTCGCCGATCTCGCCGCCTTCGCCCAGCGCGATGGGGCTGCTCAGGTCACCGCCCGCCAGGCGCTTCGCTGATAGAGAGAGCGCTCGGACGGGATGCACCAGTTTTGCCGTCCCGATGATGCCGCCGATAATGGTGAATCCCAGGACAAAGGCCGCCAGCCGCAGCATCCGGCTGTTGAACTGTGCGACGGGGGCAAAGGTCTCGCTGGCGGCGCCCCCCAGCATGAGGAGCCAGGGCGCCGCTTCCAGGGGGACGGAGGCCATGAGGTGGTCGTCGTCCCCTGCGGGATATTCCGCTTCCCCTTCTTCCTCGTGAGGAACGATGTCTATGATGGCAGCGCCCCTGGCGCTCGCCTCGGTGAAAAAGCTCGGATGGTCTCCTCTGCTCAGGGGGGCGCCCTCGGTGGAAACAAGGACGCGCCCGTCGCCGGCCAGGAGGTCTGCGTGGCCGGAGTGGAGGACGCTTGTGGCGTTGGAAAGATACTCGGGAATCAGCGATTTCCCCATGTCCCATATGCCGGTCAGGTAGCCAAGAGGCTCCCCGTTTTTCAGGACGACAGGCACGGAGATGGCTACGTGGGCGTTGCTGTCCGCCGGGCTTCCGAAGGGGACCGAGAAGTACGGCTCGTCGGCTATCATGGGCAATGACGCCGAAGGGATGAGGGATGAACCAGGCGGCCACGTGGGACTGGTGAGGTCGGTTGCGACTGCAATGGCCTCGCCCTTGGGGGAGAGGAGGAGCACGCTCTCAAAGGTGGCGCTGTCCTTCTCCACAAGGGTGCGGAGACTCGCGTCCGCCGACTCCCTGCCGCCGCCGTTCCCGTCTTCCTGGCTGATGAACTCAGCCATGACCTGAAGGTCAAGGACCGCGTGGTGCACCAGCGCGTCCAGCCCTGCCACTGCAGACTGGGCCGCCACAAGCCTGTCTTTGGAAATCCGCTCCTCCATTGACGTGGAGGTCAGGTAGCCTATGTACGCGGCCAGCCCTATGACGATTATGGTCATGGCTATCCCCACCAGAAGAAGGCGCTGGAAGAGCGTCATCTGGTGCAGCCGTGACCCCAGCCGCCCTGAAGGAGTGCTGCTGCTTGCCAATGGTGTCTGTTCCGTCAAATCTACACGTCCCCTTGGCGCGCGGTGCGTTCAGGAGCGAGCTACTACGTTCCCCTACGTTCCTGTGCGCAATAGTGTGTGACGTGGGCGAGGATTCGTCGCCCCGCTGTCCTTATGGTAACACATCGGTTACCGTTCTTCGCGCCCTGACCACGGGGGTTCTGTTTTGCTTGGCTGCTGTGCATCGCATCGTTTGCGATGCGGCTTCATGCCGCAGCCTCAATGGTAACTACGAGGTCACCACCCACTGAGAGGCAGGCGCCGCTCAGTCATGGGACGCTGTCTCTACCACAAGGCGGCCACCCGCTGCCGGATCTCCTCGGGTTTCAGCGCGCCCACGTAGATTTCCTTGATCACTCCGTCCTTGTCTATGAAAAAGTGCGTGGGCAGGCCCAGCACGCGGTAGCGCAGGGATACGTCGCCGGTCTCGTCCAGGGCGACGGGCAGGGTGTAGCCGACCTCATTCAGGTAACGCTGCACCGAGGCGGCATCCTCACCCATGTCAATGGCCAGCAGGTTGTACCGTCCCGGAGGCGAGGCGGCGTAGGCCTCCTGCAGATCGGGCATCTCCGTCCGGCAGGGAGGGCACCAGGTTGCCCAGAAGTTGATCCAGGTGGGCCGGCCCTTCAAGTCTGCAAGGGTCAGGGTTTCCCCGCCCGCCATTGGCAGGCTGAACTCCGGCGCGGGCGATCCCACCTGCAGGGCTGTGGGCCCCTTGGAGGCCGTTGCGCCCATGCGCAGGCCGAAGATTGCGACCACCGCAAGCACCAACGCCCCCGCTGCGATGCCTATGACCACGTCCCGCCTGCGGAGGCGCGTTTCATTTCCCAGGGCCTCAACCCGTGCTGCATCCATGCTCATCCTCCCAGTCCCGAGTAGCTGTGCAGGCCGCTGAAGAACAGGTTGCCAAAGTAGGTGAACAGCACCGCGCCAAAGCCGATTACCAGCAACGATGCGGTCCGTGTCCCGCGCCAGCCACGGAAGATGCGGGCGTGGAGATACCCGGCGTACAGCAGGAACGTCACCAGTGAAGCCGTCTCCTTGGGGTCCCAGCCCCACCAGCGGCCCCAGGCGGTCTCGGCCCAGATGGAGCCCAGCAGAATGACCAGGGCCATGGCTGGGAAGCCTACCAGGATGGCCCGGTAGCCCACTTCCTCCAGCGTATCCAGAGAAGTGGCGGAAGCTCCTGTTGCCCGGCGGATGAGGTACAGCCCAGCGGAGCCGAAGCTCACCGCAAAGAAGCCATACGCGAGAATGGCTACGGAGACGTGCACGGTGAGCAGCAGGTTGTTCTGGAGCGCCGGCACCAGGGGCGAGATGTCGTTCGGCAGTGTGCTGGCGTACAGCAGCATGGCGACGGCGACGGGCACGACCACGGCCCCCACGGTCTTCACCTTGTACTTGGTTTCAACAAAGAGGTACGCCGCCACGATGCCCATGCTGAACACCAGGCTGAACTCGTACATGTTGGAGAAGGGGCCGCGTCCCGACACGATGGTCCTGAACATGACCGAGAAGAGCAGGAAGACGGCAGCGTTCCACGCAAAAATGGTGGCGATCCTGCCGATGGGCGATTGCCCGCGGAATTGCCACCCCTCCATGACGGCCCCCGCTGCTCCCCCGCCCGGCGTCAGGCGAAGCCGCCCCACCGCCTGGCCCGCGCCGTACACCAGGTACATTGCGCCGGCAAGGGCAAGGGAAATGAACCCCGCTGTGAACATATACAGTGACATTTTGGCCATTGTTTTGTTTCCTCCTTTGGCCCGGGAGACCAAGAAGCCCCGCTCACGCCTCTCCCTGCAGGGGCCCGTAAGCTCGTGGCGGGCGTCGTTTCTCCTGTCCACCCGCCCCAGGGCGCAGCCTGCTGCGCTCCTACAGGGGGATACCCCAGGCCCCAGCAGGAAAGCAGGGTTTCCTGCACCTGGCCGCTGCGGTACGCTAAGACGCCCTGGCTGAGCCAGCCTTCTGCAACCCGCCACGAACAGAGTCGCCGAGCTTCTGGAAGTCCTTTGCATATTCGCCATGCTTGCCCATGGCCGCGCCCATGCGCACGCGCACCGCGCCGTCTGCTTCTTCCTTGCACACGGCCCATACCTGGCGGTGCGTGAAGTAGAGCGCCAGCATGAGGCCCATCACGATGCCTACCGCGCCCAACCACAGCAACGGGCGGCCTGGATCGTCCACGACCCGGAAGCCGGAGAACTGGCGCTCGCGTACAAAGGTGTACGTCAGGCCGCCGATGTTCGCGCTTTGCCCCTGCGCCACGTTCCCCGTGACATAAGGAGAGGTTGCCCCTGTTTCGTAGACCTCCAGCCGCACCTGGCCGGGAGGGATGACGGGGTCAATGAATGCGGAAGCAGGGCCGACGACGTAGACCTCCAGCCCTTGCTTGGTGAGGTAGAAGGACCCCAGGGGCCGGTCCTGGGCTTGCCAGGCCAGGGCCACCGTCTCTTCGGCGATCAGCGCGCCCGTGCTATCGCGCGCCTCCATGACGGCGGCCGGGCCAAAGAAGGACTGGTGCAATCGCACGCCCGCATAGGACAGGGGCGAGTTCACCCGCACCACGGCCTGGGTGACCTCTTGCCCCTGGTCGAACAGCACCACGCTGCTGCGGTAGTCCTTGGGAGGCCCTTCCGGATAATACTCATCCACGAACGAGTCCAGCCGCAGCGCCAGGCCTGTGTCTCCAATGAGCCGGGTCTGACCCTCGGCGACAACGAAGGCGTCGTCCCCCGACCCCCAGAGACTCCCCACCGCGAACCCCCCCAGCAATACGACCAGGGAGGCGTGGTGCAGGATGGACCCCAGAGGGGCGAACCGGTTCTTATCGCCGTACAGGTGGATGGCGTCGCCATCGGCTTGAGCTATGACCCTGTAGCCCTTAAACCGCAGGCTTCTGCGGAGGGCGGTAGCAGCCCCTTCCTTGGAAAGACCCCCCGCCTGCTCCTGAAAGGAGAGCTTGGCCCGTTGGAAAAAGGCGTCCGGCATGTCAATACGGGGCCTGGCGAAGGCTGCGCGGAGCTGGCTGCCCGAACGCCGTATGGTGCAGACCAGGATGTTGGCGGCAAGCACTGTGACCAGCAGCCGGAACCACCACGAGCCAAAGATGGTGAACAGCCCCAGGGCGCTGAACGCGCCGGTGAGGTCGCCGTACTTGGGACGTATCTGAGTAAGCCAGCGGGCGTAGGAGACGCGGTCAGCCTGGGCGTTGGGAGGCGCCTGCATCAGCAGGACGCCCACAAGCGAAGCCGCTGCGATGGCCAGGATGAGGACAAGGGCCAGGCGTTGGGACCCGAAGAAGGCCCATAGCCTGTCCAGCCAGTCCCAGGCGGAAGCCGTGGGCTGCGCATGCGCGCCATCACCGTCCGTAGCCGCTGTCGCCTCTTCCTTGTGTCTGCGCCGAGGGCGAGCAGAAGAGGCTACGGAGGGGGCGCCGCTGCGGCGGCGCAGGGTCTTGCCGATCATACTACCCTCCTCCAACCGACCCAATACTCCTAGGCTACGCCCCTTTCGACCGCTCGCTCTATCGTGAAACGAAGTATTTCCCATCCCCTCTAGTGAGGAATACCCAAGATTCCTACTATTCATATCATGTGCCCGTACTAGGCAAATCCTCTGGCGCTAGGATAGTCTCTTCAGCCCTTGCCAAATACACTAGAGTCGTTATGGTGTAGGGCTCGATTCCTATCGGTTCGCAGGAGGGCGCATGGACCGCATTAGAGTGTTGCTTGTGGAGCAATACCCTCTCCTTGCGGACATTACGTGTGAAATCCTTCTCAAAGACCCGTGCATTGCTGTCGTGGGGGAGGCAAAGGGGATTGAGGAGGCAACGCGCCTGGCTGCCCGCCGGAGGCCGGATGTGGCGCTCATTGACATCTCCGCGGGGGAGAGCAAGGGCCTTGCCCTGGCCAGAGAGTTGGCGCGCACCCGTCCCGGCATGTCCGTGATCCTGCTTGGCGAGGAGGCTTCCAACGACTACGCCGAGGCTGCGCAGCAGGCGGGGGCATCCTACCTGCCCAGGCCCCAAGTTGTTGCCGATCTCCTGCCGACGCTGCATCGGCAGCGTCCGGACTGCTGCTCTGATCTCACAGAGCTGGTGACGCCGTTTAAGGGGCGTGTGGGGCTGTAGTGTAGCGCAAGCAGCGTGTCACTGCCGGCCTGCGCTGAGCCCTGGGCGCTTCCAAAGGGGCGGGGTATGGCCTGGATCAAGGAAATGAGCTGGGGGTCGTGGCTTGGCGTCGCGGCGCTGGCGGCGGTCCCCCTCCTAGCGCTCCTGTACTACATGGGGGCTGGAGCCAACGGAGAGCCTGCGTCCCGGTCCAGGCCCTCCGATGCCGGTGTGCAGGGCAAGGCGATTTATGATACCGTGTGCGCCGGTTGCCACGGCCCAAAGGGTGAAGGCCAGACCGGCTGGCAGCGGCAAAACGCGGATGGCTCCTATCCA
>JACQUI010000192.1 GCA_016210395.1 Chloroflexota bacterium
CCTCCTTGCTATTCTTACAAGGAGAGGATGCCTGACTTCATTTACTTTGTCAACACCTTCTCAGCATTACAAAGCTATTTTGTTAATGCCCTTCAAGGTGCGGTCATCCAGCCGAACCACTGAAAGACCCTGGGGCACCGAAGCATGGGTGTCGAGAAACCATCTCTCCACTTCCCGTGAGGGAAGTGGAGAGACCTAACCCCTGACCCCTCCCCGCAGTGTGAAGGGGCAACAAGCTGTTGCGAACACGGTGCGCCCCTCTCCGTGAAGGAGAGGGAAAGGAGGGAGAGGTCTTTGAGCCTTGCTTTGACGCCTATGGGGTACCGGGAAGACTGTCAACATGAAGCAGAAGCAAGGATACCCCCTTGGGTGGTCTGCTCGCGATCTCAACGCAAGAGCTCCTGGATCTGCTCGACGACCCGGACTGCTTTTTCTCTCTCCCGCTCTTCCGGATCAATGCTCGCGGACTGCGGGAACACACAGATGCGAAGGTCCGGCATGTGCAACTCCCTTGCCTGGGAGAGAGCTGCCCGCTCGAAGACTTCATGCACCAGCACAACAGTGGGATGCCCTTGCTTTGTCAAGGCGATTCCGTCGCGCACGGCAGCGGAGGTGCAGGACCCTCAGGCCCCGACGCCTACGACCGCGAAGTCCGTTGCGCTGACAATCCTGCTGATCTCCGACGCCGGAGCCGGCGCCCAGGTGTTGGACTTGTAGACTTTCACTACGCCTCTGGGCTCTAGCCGGTCTTCAATGACTCGCTCCAACTGCCTCCAGAAGGCGAGCGCGGAGATATGCTGGTTGAAGACGTACCCAACCGCTTTCCCTTTCAGGGTCTCCAGCGAGCTTGCTGCGACGGCGACAGACGAGTCCACGTTGCCGACCGGACTAATCAGGATGATGCTCATGGCAAATCCGCTCCTTTCTTCGGGAACACTACCTGTTTCGTTTGCGCCAGCCCTCCAAGATTGCCCCATCCGGGAAACAGCGACGCAAACCCGCCACCGGAGCCCCATCCGCCTGTGGTGACGATGATCAGGTTTTCCGGCTTGCGCACAAAGGGCACCAGGGCGTCGGGGTCGCTTGGGTCGGTCACGTGACTCCAGTGGAACGGGCTGCTTTCCGCGATGGCGCGGTGTCTCTGGACATCCCGCACGGGACGGCGGGCCAGCTCCATGAGACGGCGCTTGACCTCCGCCTTCGATAGCCCGCTGTTGGCTAGGTTTTGCGAGACGAGGGGACTCAGCGCCAGGACCATGTCCCCTCCGTGCAGGTTGTTGCTTCCCAGAACTGCGATGCCGTCGGCCAGGACGAAGAGCACGTCCTCCGCCGAGCTATACCCGGCGCCCGTTCCGATAGAGTGCGGCGCTTCAACCGCAACCACGGTCGCGGTCGTGTCTTGCGGGCTGTATCCGTGCTCGACGTGCAGCGGCTCCCACGGGTTCGTATCATGGTCCTCAGCGATGCAGAAGCTGTAGTAGCCGGGATGGCCGTGGGTCGTCTTGCAGGGCTCCCCAGGGTAGCCTCCCCCGATGTTCCAGAGGATGAGCCGGAGGGCGCGTCCAACAGCGGCGTTTGCGCGGGAACCGTGTCCCAACGCGCTCTCCCGGGTGTTGAACCCCAACGCTCGCGCGGCCGGGCCGCTGACGATAATCAAGGGGGCGCAGCAATGGGTAGTGGTCTGGACGCCATTCAGGTTGAACGGCTCTTCCATGACCGCCTCAAGCGCGGCGATGACGATGGGCGCGTGCTCAGGCAAGCAGCCCGCCATGACGCAGTTGGCCGCGATCTTCTCCAGCGTTGCGATGCCGTTCCGCGGTGGGACGACGCCCATGATCTCTGCGGGGTCCCTGCCCAGGTACGCGAGGATTCCTGCGACCGCCTCTTTCGTCGGGGGAACGACAGGCAGGCCGTCAGTCCAGCCCTGCCGGTAGCAGAACTCGTGGGCCTCTATGATATCGGCTACTTCGTGGGTCTCGGGGGCCAAGTTCAATGGGCTCACCTCCTTTGGCGTGATGATAGCCCGTAAACCCAGCGCTTGCCTAGGGCAAGCAGGAGGGTAAATCACGCCGGTCTTGCCCTGGCGCTCTGGTCCAGCAAGCCAGCGCATGGGTGCAGTGCCGTTGTCACCCCCTTCCATGCTGGTTCAGCGGACACTTTCCAGACTAGTGTGAAGCGAGTGTCAACAACCTTATGAAACACTACAGGACGCCCCCAGCAGGGAACACAGCTCCGTCGCACCCTCCTTGGCATGAAGACAATTGTCGGGCAAGGCTCCTTAATGAAGAGGGACAGGAGGGAGAGGTCTTTGATCTGCCGCAACCAAAAGAGACCGCCCAAGACGGCGGTCTCTTTTGGTTATGGCGCTCGGAGGGGTTGCAGGAGCGTTCTCAGCGGCGTCATGATGCCGCTGCGCCACGAGGAGCGGGCAGCCTACGCCCGCCCACCCTCGGGCGCCAGCGGTCCCCTCGCGGGATGCGCGCCGCCGGCGCCCGCCTCTGCGCTGTGCCCCTCCACCATCTCCCACACCGCCACGCTGGGCACAAGCTTCAAAAGCACCGCAATGATCAGGATGAACGCGGCGATCCCGCCGACAGTCACCGACACCTCGATCCAGGAAGGCGAGTAGCTGGGCATGTCGTAGGGATTCAGCGGCAAACGCGCGCCCCCCACGACGATCAGATACCGCTCGATGAACATCCCCACGTTCACCAGGACCGAGGCGACCACCACGCCCGCGATCGTGCGGGTAAACGGCACGGCGATGATCACTACCGGCAGCACGATCCCTCCCCAGAAATACCCCCAGTACAGCGGCGCCATAGTGCCCGTCAACAGGTCGTCCAGGTAGAGGTCTATTTTGCCTCCCAGGGTATACCCGTGCACCACGAACTCGTTCACGTTCAGGAAGAACATGGCCCCGGAGAATGCGGCGAGGATGTATCCCAGATACAGGAAGTGCTTCTTGGTGATGTACTCCTCCAGACCGAGGAGCTTCCGGAGGATAGCAATGAGTATCACGATGATGCCCACGCCTGAAAACACCGCGCCCGCCACAAAGTAGATGCCGAACATGGGGCTGTGCCACGGCTCCCGCAACGTCATGGCGAAGAGCCACGAGGTCACTGTGTGCATGGTCACCGCCACCGGAATGATGAGGATCATCATCAGCCCCAGTGCCCTTTGCAGGTCCCGCCGCTGCCGGGGCGTATCCCTCCAGCCCAGCGAAAAGGCGTTGAACGCCCATCGCTTCAGCCGGTTCGACCGAGGGCCTATAGTGTCGCGGAGGAACGCCATGTCAGGGATGAGCGCTGCGTACAGATAGGTGACGCTGCCGGCCAGGTACGTCGCCAGCCCCAACACGTCCCAGATCACCGGCGACTCCCACCTGCCGTGGAAGATCACCTTGTACAGCGTCAGGTGTGGGTTCTGACGTGAGTTGAATACGATGAACATGGCCGCAACGATCAAGGAAGACACGGTCACGATCTCGGCGGCGCGGGTTACCGGGGTCCTCCACCCCGCCTTGGTAATGCGAAGGATCGCTGAGATGAAGGTGCCCGCCATGCTTACGCCGATGAAGAAGACGTACATGGTGATGTACAACCCCCAGGGCACCCTGTCGCGCATGCCCGTCAGTATCAGGCCTTCCCTGAGCTGAAGAACATAGGCGAACAGCCCCCACGCGATGATCAGCGCCAGGACTCCGATGAACAGGTAGTAGGCCCTGCTTGTCCGCTCCAGCGGCGCGGAAGCCTTGCTCTCCAGGACCGAGCGGAACCCCCTTACCGGCCCGATCGCTTCCATGTCTTGCTCCCTTTCATGACTTGCTGCCAATCCAACTGGGCCTGCAGCCTGCCCTCGAGCCCGGCGCCCAGTCACGCCAGTTGCGAACGGAATAGCTTCGCTTCAATGCTGCCCGGACCCTACCGGACCGGCCTCTGCGCCACATCCTCCCAGAACCGCGCCCACGCCTTGCTCGTCTGCCGCCTGTCCTGCCGCCGGACCCTGGCGCGCCCTGCCTTCCTCCAGAGGGCAAGACCTATGCCCGCCACACAAGCCGCTGCCACAAGCGCGCTCGTCGCTGCCAGGAGACCCCAGGCGATCCAGGCAGGCACAGGCGTGGCGACCAGGAGCACGGCTAGAAACCCATAGATGCCGGCGGCGACCACCAGCAGGATGCTCGTCCACCGTTCCGCCTTCGACCGGACCTTTGGAGCGCCTGACTGTTCTACCTTCGCCCTGTCCTCTCGCTCAGTCATGCAGCACCTCGCTCGCCGTTCCGCTTGCCTCGCGACGCCTGCGCCGGCCTGCCTGTAGCGCTGGACAGCGCGCGCGCCGCCCGCAACGCTTCCAGGACCCCCTCCAGCGAAGCTCCCGCTTTGTTGGCCTTAAAGGAGAGCGTTATGGCCGGCTCCTTCGGGTCCAGAGTCACGATGGGGACATCAGCTTCCATGTGCGAAATCACCCCCTGGGCCAACGACTCGTCGCCGCTCCTCACCACCAGCACTGCGTGCGGCCTGAACTCGTTGATCATCTCCAGGGTGGTTTCCGGGTCCGCCACGGGGAAACGCCGCACGAGAAACAAGCGATGCGTCCCCAGGGCCTCTATTACGCTCTCCTCGAAGAGGCCCCCGACACCCAGCACTGCCACACGGTCTCGTCGCACGTCTCAGCCCCCCTCTATTCCTCAGTGTGGCCCTCGCAAGCCTGCGGCAGTATCACCGAATAGCAGGAAACCGCGCAACAAAACGCCCCACTTTGACGGTGGGGCGTGAAGACGGATGCCAGGGAACGGCCTACTGTGTTCCGCTCGCGCAACCTCCAGCGTGGGCCGGGAGGGAGTACTGCATTACGGCTGTTCCTTCCCCCTTGACGGGGGAGGGCCAGCATAGGGGCGACTCGGAGGACAAGTCTCCGTAAGGAGCGGATCACGTATCGCCATCGGTCCGTAGGGGCGACCCGGCGGGTCGCCCCTACGGACACTCCCACACGAAAAACGCCCCACTCGCAAGTGGGGCGTTCAGGAACAGGCCGCGCAAAAGGACTACTCCGTCGGCTCGATCAATCCTTTCGACACGGCGTAACGTATCAGCCCAGCCTTGTTGTGCAGGCCCAGCTTGGCCATGATGTTGTCCCGGTGCGTCCGGACCGTGTTGACGCTCAGCACAAGTTGGCCGGCAATCTGGGAAGAGGTGTATCCGGCGGCAATGAGGTTGAGGATCTCCTTCTCCCTAGGTGAAAGGATGTCCAGCGGGTCATCCATACCGCCCCTGGAGTTGGCCCGTTGCAAGTAGTCCGCCACCAGCTTAGACGCCATGCCGGGTTGCACGTAGACCTGCCCCTTGGCCACCGTTTTCAGCGCCGCCAGAAGCTCCTCCAGGTCTGTCTCCTTGACGACGTATCCCAGCGCCCCTGCCTGCAGGGCCTTGAAGAGGTACTCGTGCCGGTCATGGACGGTGAGAATGAGGACTTTTGAGGGCAACCCCAAAGCCTGGATGCGAGCAGCCGCAGCCAGTCCGTCCAGCTCCGGCATGCTGATGTCCATGACCACCACGTCCGGCTCCAGCTCGCGCGCCAGGCGCACCGCCTCCAGCCCGTTCGCAGCCTCCCCCACCACCTCAACGCCGGGCCGCGTGGCCAGCACCCGGGCCAACGCCTGCCGCAGCACCGTATGGTCGTCGGCCAGCACTATGCGCATGGTGGCTCCTTTCACTCCACCGGCCCCCGAGGGACGTATGCCGTCACCGTCGTGCCGGCCCCTGGGGCCGAAGAGATATCAAGCCTTCCCCCTAGAAGCCCCGCCCGCTCCTGCATCCCAGCCAGTCCGAGCCCACGGCCACTGGCAGGGTCCCTGTGCGCCATCGCCGCTTCCTGGTTGAATCCCACCCCATCGTCTCGCACGGTGAGCGTTGCGCCCTCCCCACCTCGTTCCAGCGTCACCCAGGCGTGGGAGGCCTGAGCATGTCGGGCGATGTTGCTCATGGCCTCCTGTCCCACCCTGAAGAGGGCCACCTCCACTGACTCAGGGAAACGCACCTCCGGCCGGGAGACCTGGAAGGTCACCTGAACGCCCTTGCTCTCCAAATAGGCCTCGGCGCACCAACGCAACGCCGGGGCCAGGCCGGCGTCATCCAGCACCGAGGGACGCAGGGCATAGACCAGCCGGCGCGTCTCTTCCACCAGGCGATTGACCTGCTTGCGGGCGTTCCGGATGCTTTCCAGCGCCTGCCTTTGGTCTCCCGCCGCATTGATCGCTGCCTCGTCCAGGAGCAGGCCCAGCGCGCTCAGCCCCTGGGCCGTCTCATCATGCAGGTCCCGGGCCACGCGCCGGCGCTCCTCCTCCTGTGCAACCATCAGCCGTTGAAGGACGGTATGGAGCCTGTCGGTCCTTTCCGCCACCTGGTCCATTAGACTCTTCGTCAGGTGTTCCTGCTGTGAAACGGTCTCTTTCAGCCGCGCGCGCATTGCATCCACTTCCGCCGCCAACTGCGCAATCTCGCCATGCGCCTTCACGCGCACGGGGCTGTCCAGGTCACCCCCCTTGATCCGCGCCGTGGCGCGACGCAGGTTTCCCAGAGGCAGGACGATCTGGCGTCCCAGCATCCACCCCAGCAGCAGAATAAGGAAAGCCGCAATTCCCCCAAGGAGGATGGCCTGCTCCCTGAGCTGCCGTGGCCAGTCCAGCAGCAGGCCTTGGGGTTCTTCGGCAACCAGGAAAAACGGCGTGCTCCCCAGGGGGATCCCCGCAATGATGTGCCCCGGCCGCCCCTTGGGCCGGTGCACAATGGCCCTGGCTTCCCCGCTGCCCATAAACTCCTTCATCACGGCATAATGGCGGCTCGTCACGCCGAGCGCCTTCGCCCCCAGGGACGTTGTCAGGACAACGCCATCAGGCCCAAACACCTCAACCGCATAGGGGCCCCGGCTGCCGGCAGGCTGAGAGGCCTGGCCGCCGTCCTCCTCTTGCGTGAATGCAAAAAGGTCTATGGTTGCCAGCCCCGCAGTATCTATCACAACTGCTCCACCCCCCGGCAGAACAGCGGTTGGTAGAGGAACAATGACCGCAGCGAAAGGGCTCTGTCCCTCAGAGGAGAGGCGAGAGGCCACGACAACAGGGACACCTTCTGCTTTTGCCCGCAGGACAGCCTCTCCCGGCGGCATTGTTTCGGGCAGCGTGGTCGTACCGGGTGGAGCTGCCGCAAGGACGTCTCCGCCGGCGCCCACAAGGCGGACACTCTTCACCTGGAGGAAACGCACTCCTTCCTGGCTGGCCAGATGCTCATAGAGAGGCGCGAGCGTCCCAACTGCTCCAGAAAACGAAGCGGAAGACAGGTAAGACCGCGCATCCGCCGCGACGTGATGGAACTCCCCGTCAAGGCCCCGCGCAACAGCATTCGCCAACTGGATTTCTTGGGCGAACGCCTGGCTTTGCGCCCGGCTTGCTATTTGGATGCTGTACAAGCCGAACGCGCTCAGCAACACCACAAGAGCCACTACCTGGTAGAGGAGAAGACGCCCTCGCAACCCGGTGATGACACTCGGCATTCGCAACGTCCCACCTCTGGGTCTCTGGACACGGAAACCTCTGCCGCCGTCCGCCCACTCCAGGCAATGGTCCGCCACATCAGCATCCGTACATATGCCGTCTACAGACAATTCCACATCATTCAACCTTTCATTCTACGCTGTGTCCCTGAACGAAGGATGAACGTCTGGGTAATTCTCCTGAACAGTTCCTGAAAGCATCCTGAGCCTTGTACCACGCCCAGAAACTTTTGAGTGTCCCTTAGAAACCGTGCAAGGCGGGCGAGTTGGCGTCATGCGCAAGGCTTGTGAAGGGTGCGCTGGCAATTCCAGCCATTTTCACCCCATGTGGCGCCCCCCCGGAAAGCGGGCATGAGCGATTGACTCGATAATAGCCTGTGCGTCCCCGGGTGTGCAGAGGGCCGCGCCCTTGCCGGGGGCTGCCGGGGGTGTCCCCCGGCGCACCAGGGCGGGTGCGTGGGAACAGAAGCGTCTGGTACCAGGGGACATCACGGTAGTCCGCCCCTCTAGAAGCATGTTCCATTGCTCACCCACGTTTGTTTGAATCTGGTTTGCCGCTTCTACGGGACTTATCGTAGGTGTAAGCAAAAAGCAGCGCGGCCCAAAGCCGCAAAAAGAACAAGGAGGGAATAGGAATGAAGGTATTGAGTATCATGGGGCGCAAGATCCGCGTGGGCCGCATCGGCATGCCTCTGTGGTCCCTGGCCCTCGCCGGCGCAGCAGTCGTGGCCGCCGCCGGACAAGCAGTCGGCCCCGTCCTCAGTGGCTCCGTCACAGGCTCGGCCGGGCTCACCGTTGAGCAGTCGGTGCTGCTGGACCCAACCAGTCCGATCGGTATCTCCGGCCATGCCGGCGATGATGCCCTGGGCGTCATGAACGATGAAGGCACCAGCTTCACCGCCGCCATTGAGCTCCACGTGGGCGACACGGTGGTCGTCAGCTTGCCGGTCGTCAACGTGAGCGACGCCGACGCCAACGCCGTCCTGGAGCTTGTGCCTCCTGCGGGCGTAGACGTGGAGGTCGCGCCTTCCGGCGCAGGCATCTCGGAAGCCCAGATGTCCAAGAGCTCCTGGCTGCTGAAGGTTGACACGGGCAACTCCAACACCCTGGACATCACCCTTGAGCCGAAGGACGACCTGAAGCCCGGCTTTTACACCCTGACCGGCCGCATCGTCCAGATCACAGGCTAGCAAGAAACACACCGGAAAAAGAAAGAAGGGGGGCCAATGGCCCCCCTTCTTTCTTTTTCTTCCTTCGCTACGCCGCCGGTGTCTTGTCGCGCCTCCTGCGCCATACCAGGAACCCGCCTACACCTGCTCCCAGTGCCAGTACCGCAGCTATGCCGCCCGCCGTCATCAATCCCCTAGCCAGACCAGAGGGACCGCCTGAGACGCCAGGCGCGGAGCCATCGGGAGAGACGCCATCAGCCGGCCCCTTGACGCTGAAGCGCACCCGCACATTGTTCACATCCAGCGTATAGTCGCCTGCGCTCCTCCCGGCCAGTGCGAAGCTCACCGGCCTGGTGCTCTGCGGCCCCAGGCTCATGGCTATGCGCTTCTCTTCACGGCCATCCACCGTAGCCACAAGCTCCGTCTCGCCGGCGCGCTGTCCGAGGTTGGACAGCAGGAAGCTGACCTGCAAGGGCTGGCCCGGCGCGGCCGGTTGCGGCAACACCTCCAGGAGCGAAATTTCCCAGGACGCTTCGTCCTGGGCGCGCGTCACGAGAAACTGCCCCCGGTAGATGCTGATGATTGCCCCCTCCGCACGGCCTAGGCGCATCTCTACCTCGTAGAAGCCCGGCGAGTCCTCTCGCAGCAAGAACTGCCGGCGGGCCGAGCCCCGTGGCCCGAGCGACAGCGCCGACTGCGCCCGGGTTTGCCCGTTGACCAGGACATACAGCGTGCTGGTTGCCGGCTCCACGAAACGGTTGCGTATGACCACGTTTGCCACCACGGGCTGGCCGCCAAAGACCGTTGCAGGCTCCAACTCCAGCGTCTCCACGACCAGGTCCGCCCTTTGCAGCGGGGAAAGCACAACAAGATGCCGCCGCATTCCGTCCAGCTCCAGCGTGTAGATGCCCTCGCCCGGAGGCTGAACCGATACGGCCACAGGCATCCGAGTCAGGCCGTCCAAAGCTATCTCGCGCCGCTCCACTTCTCTGGCGTTGAGGAACAGACGCGCGACGTGCGTCCCTGGCAGGTCGCCCTCGTTTGCGACCTGGAACCGCGCCGTCACCCGCGCTCCGGGGTCCAGCGCTGTTGCGTCCAAAGTCAGTTCGGAAGTGGCCATCCGCGCCGGCGTTGGTTCACCCGCCACTGTGAAACGGACTCGCCTGTTCAGCAGCACCGCTTCATAGGTAGCCTCCTTGGGCCTCGCCACCGTGAAGCGGACCTCCTGCGAGGCGCCGGCGCCCACGGCCACCAGGCGCTCTTCCACCACGGCGCCGTCAACCTCCAGAGGCAACCGTGCCAGCAGGTCGCGGTCCCCAACGTTGACCAGCTTTGCGGTGACAATCAAAGGCTGGCCGGGGGCAACGCTCCTTGGCGTCGCGCCGATCTCCGTGACCTGGATGTGGCCCAGGAGGTCACGGAGGCCTACCCTGAGCTGTGCCTGAAGCTCGCCGACCCGCAAAGTGAGCGCGCCCGGTCCGGCAGGCGACAGGGCAAAGGTGAAACCTTGGGAACCGTCCGAAAACGGCGTGGCCGCCGCCATCCCGACCGGCGTCCCGTTCACATACAGCACCGCATTGGCGAGGGGACGACCGCTGCCCGGAGAACTGCCGGCAACCGCCCGAACCTCCGCGGTAGAGCCGGCTGGTATGACAGGCGATGAGACTGAAAGAAGGGAGATTGCCGGCGGAGAGGCGTCCTTCAACCTTGCCAGCACAAATGCCCCCTGAAAGCCCTGGAAAGAGGCGCGCAGGTCCACTCTGCCGAAAGGCGCGGGAGTTGCCGTAGCCGCCTGCCATTCGACGCCCCCTCCTTCACCTACCCTCCCTATGTACAATAGGCCAACGGTAGAAAACCACGCCTGCGTGACGCCGAACGTCACACTCGATGCCTCGCCTTTACCGGCGGAACCCGGCATCTCTACCACGACGCCGGCAATCACCTCCTGCAGCGATTTGCCCTGAATCTGCGCCGCCGCTTCCAGAGACGCCAGCGATGCGATAGGCGGCTGAAGGCTGGGCGTCAGGCGCATGGGGCCGCCGGGAGACATGGCGGACAACGACGTGGACATGCTGAATGACACGGGCGCGGCAGGCGTGACCGCTAGCGGCAGCCGCAGCAGTGTTTCAGGTATTTCCAGGACAATCCTGTCCCCCTTCAGGCGCAACACGCCCCCTTCCGTCACGGCGGACGACGGCGTGAGCATGACTCGCGCAGCCACCCTGTTCAGCTCGTCCCGCAAAGGAATGGTCAGCCGTCCGCCGGCGAAGCTTATGCCTGAAGCCACGTCCTCAAAAGACCCAAGGTCTTGCCCGGACCCCAGTCGCACGGGCAGCGTTGCCACAAAAACGCCGGAGGCGTAGCTCAACGTCACCCCGTCGCCGGTCAAGAGCAGGCCCTCTCCTGTCGCGGCGGTCGCCTGCGCTCCCACGGAGCCTAGCGCAAGTTGCGCCGGCAACTGTGTGTCCATGTCCTTGCCGGCAACAATGAAGAAGCCGGTGAGCGGGCCCAGTTGCACAGAGTAGACGCCAGGCTCTTTCCTGGCTACCTGGAACGCTGCGAGGGCCTCACGGTTCACGAGGAGAAACTCCGACCGTACGTCCACCAGCTCGCTGTTTATGGAAAGCGGCGCCTGGTACACAAGGGGGACAGGGCCGGCGTTCTCCACTACCGCCTGGATGGACACAGGCTCACCCGGCCCAACCACCAGCGGGCTGATGGCCAGGTCACGTAGCAGGAACTCAGGAGATGCGACCTGAAAGGCAGCAGCCCGAGGCCCCAGGCGGACAACGTGCGCTCCAGGCTGCGCGCGTGTCACGGAAAAGCGAAGGGTCCGTGTGGCCTGGGGCGGCAGGCTGGCAACCCGCGCCTCTTGCGGCGCTTCGTCCACGAACAAAACGAACGTGAACTGCTTCGTGTCGGAGGACGGATTCCTTACCTGAGCTTCTACACGCACCGGCTCTCCAGGGCTGACCTCGGGCGACCTAAGGCTGATGCCCATGACCTCCGGCTGCAAGGGTGCTTCCTGAGCCCGGGCATCCCTTGGCCAAACGGAAAGCGGAGCAGCTACGAGAAGCGCCGCCAGTACCGCAAGCGAAGCGATGCGCCTCGCGGTGAACCTGAAAACGGCCGCGGTCAGCGCCACTCCGGCGGCCACCCCCACACTGTCCACCACAACATCCTGCAGCGACGGCGAACGCCCCGGCGTGAGTGCCTGGTGCGCCTCGTCAGACACGCCGTACAGCGCCCCAAACGCCATTGCCCCCAGAAGCAGCCGCCACCTCATGGCCTCTCCTTCCCTCCAGGACCGCAAGAACACCATCAGAAGTATTCCCAGCACGCCATAGACGCCCATGTGAAAGACAATGCTCTGGAGTCTCCCAAGCCAGCTAAAAGAGTCCGCCTGCTTCGGAATCTCCTGCGGGGAAAGGGACGATGCATAGAAAATCATCGCCATCCACGTCAGGAGCGCCATGAACGCCGCCAGGCGTCCTGCCGGCTTCCACACGCGCGCACTCTTCTTGCTTAGCACAGGCTTCAACCCTGCGGCCTCTTGTCCGGCTGTGAGGCCGCCGAAGCGCGGAGGCATCACCTGCCCCCCTGGCCTGACTGCAGCACCCTGACACGGACCCGGATGACGTCGGTAAAGGCGCCGGGCTTCGCTCCCGCGATGAAGAACCCAAGGTCGTCAATTGTCCCCGCTGCCGGGTTCAGCACCTCCCACGCGGCGATCACGTCAAACAGGCGGACGCCGTTTGTGTCGTAGGCAATAACGTTGAACTGCACCGCTTGCCGGGGAGAAACGGAGACCTCTTGCGGGACTATGTTGACCCTATCCAGGGCGCCAAGCAC
>JACQUI010000193.1 GCA_016210395.1 Chloroflexota bacterium
CTGCTTGAACCCTGATGCAGCAATCGCCCTTGCGCTCATGTCGCTCTAGCGTCAAGGGGAGCACCGATCTCCTTCAGGTCATGTTCCAGATCCCCCAGGTCGTACTGGGCCGGAATCTTAGAATGTCTCGTATTCGTTTCTCAGAAAGACTACACGGCGAGCTATCTACTCATACACAACGCCGATAGGTGGATACGCCGTCGGAAACGGTTTATGATTGGCTCCGCCAGATAAGCTGGGCTTAACCACTACCTCGATTGTCAAACCGGCCCCGTAGCGCCGAACTCGATGGCATACCGTGGTGTGAACGGAGTGTTCGTTACCTTGATGCTCTCGATGCGATCCACGCGGTAGGAGCGGAGTTCCCCTGTGTCTGCCGTGACGGCGTAGAGAAGAAGCGCTCCCTCCTTGGTCCTGCGAAGGCTGTAGGGCTGGATCAGCCGAGTGCTTCTCTGGTAGCCCAACTCGACGCACAAATGGTTGACCCCTGCGAAGCGCACAGGCTCCAGAGGGACGCCCTGGCCCCACACCCAAACCGTCGGCGGCGGGCTCCACTGAACGTCCTCAGTATCGCCAGCCGCTAGAGAGGAGAGCGCTTCCGGAAGCGGCGCGCCATCAAGCCAGGAGAAGAGGTATGGAAGCTCCTGCCAAAACTGCTCGAACGGCGGCAAGGCCGGAAGCTGGTGTCCCAGCATGTTGGCCCACTCGGTTTCCAGCTCGGCCCGATAGGGCGAGGCTTCCAGCGCCGCAAGTGTGAAGACAGGGACGCCCTTGGACCTGCACTTCTCGACGTAGACCGAGCGAATAAGCCCGGCGTGGGGCAAGAATGCTCTCCGGCGGAAGAGGTTCACGATGTCGTAGAGGTCGCGGGGCCGCGATCGCTCCCCCATGGCCCGGAGCTTCTCAGCGAAGAGCTCCTCAAAGCCATAGCATTGGACGCTCGCAGGCGAAGGCAGTTGGTCAGGATATTCGTGAGAGATCGGCCGCAGTACCGTGGGGCGAACTACCTTCTCTGCTACGCTGAGATCGAGCTTGAGGCTCGCTGGCTGGGGTGTATTCCTCGGCCCGCGGTAGTAGATCCGGCCCTCGGCCGAAGCCTCATTGGGACGAAGGCGGACTGTCGGCTCGCGCACTGCGAAATCGATGCCGGCCTGGTCGTAGACACGCTTCAACACGCCCTGCAACAGGGGAACGACCTCGTCCGGCCTGATGGGGCCGTCGGGCAGCACGGTGAAGTCGAGGTCCTCCGAGAAGCGATAGGTCTCCAGGTAGCACTTCTTCAGGCACGTTCCTCCCTTGAAGGCCCAGGATGCGGACAGCCGGGGATCAGCGCCAATCCCCCAGAGGACCCAGCCGATCACGTAGTCTTTCTCGACGACATCTTCGCGGAGTCCCCACTCCCTGACGCGCTCGTTGAGGGCCACTCTTGGTATCACGCGGTTGCCGCCTTTCCTTCCAGCGCCACGTTCAGGCGCAGGTTCCAGCGGCGCAGATAGGGGCCGGAGCGCGAAGCTGAAGGGTCGAGCAACGACATGCCGGAGCTCATCCCCTCCCTGCAAGCATTCAGCAACGATGCATTGTCTACCCCCAGTGTTTCGAGCAGGTAGCCCAGCCTCTTGAACACAGCACGGTTCCCGAGTCTGCGAATGTACTCCACAAGGAGGGTGTCGTTCCGCCGGTCGTCAGAGAGATAGGTTTCGAGGACATCGGCGACATGGCGGATGCCTCCACCAATGGACGGATCATCGAGCATGTCCACGATAGTGCGGCTCGGGTCCGAGACGAGTACCTTCGTCTGTCCCCTCCACACCGGCTCCGTGCCGAACAACTTGTCTTGGGCGATGCCCTTGACGCGGAAGGGGAATCCCTGGATTTCGACGTGCCGGTCGCGCGTTGGCCTGCTGGTGAATACCACGGTTTCTCGGAATATCTGCTCGGTCAACCCCCAGTGTTCACACGCCGTCCACCCGCCCAGGTAGAAGGGCGCGAAGACCTTGGCGGCGACGATCCAAGGGTCTTCCTGCCAAGAGGCCGGCTGGATGACATCCAGGGGCACGGTCGCGTACAGCCCGCGCCGGATTCGCGCAAGCCATCCCATCCGCGCAAGATAGGCGAGGAGCCGCTGGGCTCGCTCGATGTCAAAGGCAAGGAGGGCAGCAGCGTCCTTGGCGGCAAACGGGCCGCTGGTTCCCCGATGGAGGGCGGTGAGCAGCTTGCGGTTCTTTGCGGAGATGCCCCGCGCGGCGGGCGTTACAGTAACCATACGATTCACTCGGCCACGTGTGAGAAATGGCAAGTGAAGTATAACAGACAGAGGTTTACATCGCAAGCGCTTTTATACTCATATCGCTCGTGAAACTGCAAGTTCGATATAACAATGCGACCTGTAGATTAGCCTCGGGTGATCGCAAGGTTACGGCCCGGCCAAATTGAAAGGTTTGGAGCCGCTACCTGAAACTTTCTGCCTCAGCGGGAGTGGCCGACAGGCCACCGGCCACCATCAAGAGAGGCCACCGCACCTTGAACAGCTGCCCAGCTGCCAAGAGAAGGCTACCACCATAGCCCGATTGTCAGAATTCTTCGCAGCCGCCGGCGCCGGATCAGACGATCACGTTCTCAGGTTGGCTTCCAGGGTTGTGCCGACCTCGGGATTGTGCCGACCTCGTTGGGCGAATCGGCTCTCACAGATACGTCGAGGCGTTTACCTGATCGGCATTATCAAAGGGTCTTCAGGAACGCCAAGAGCGTGTCCGGTGGGTGATAGCGTCCTGAGCCGCCCCCGAAGGGCTTGGTCCGCGCGATCGCCCGTTCCTTCTGCGACATGTCCGCGTGCAGGTAGATGCCTGTCGTGGACACCTGCTCGTGGCCAAGCCACAATGCGATCACCGCAACGTCGACTCCGGATTGCAGGAGCCGCATCGCTGCCGTGTGCCGAAGGATGTGCGCGGTAACCCGCTTCTGCCTGATGGATGGACACGATCGAACAGCCCTGTCGGTGTAAACGGCAAGACGGTGTTCGACCGCGTCGCGGCTCAGAACACCACCCACTCGGTTCGGGAAGAGCGGGTCGCCCGGAGCGCCACCGCGCTCGGCAAGCCAGGCCCGCAATACAGCGACGGTCTGCGGCAGCAGGGGCGTTCTCCGCTCCTTGCGGCCCTTGCCGAAACAGTGGACGTGGGCGCCCTTGCCAACGACGATGTCTGCGCAGGTCAGCCCAATCAGCTCAGATATCCTGAGCCCCGATTGAATGGCCAGGACAAGCAGGGCATGGTCGCGGCGTCCGGTCCACGTGGTCTGATCGCACGCAGCTACGAGCGCATGGGCCTCAGCCTCGGTGAGAAAGCTCACCAGCTTGCGCTCGAACCTCTTGGGTTGGATCGCGAGAACGCGCTGGATGGAGGCGGCATGCTCAGGGTGGTGGAGAGCGGCGTAGTTGAAGAACGAGTGAATCGCGGCGAGCCGGTAGTTGCGGGTTCGGACCGAGTTGTTACGGTCATGCTCGAGGTGACTCAAGAACGAGGTCACCAGAGGAGCGTCAAGGTCTCCGACTTCCAGATCCGACGGATGTTTGGTGATGCGTTTCGCGGCGAACTCCAAGAGCAGGCGGAACGTGTCCCTGTAGCCGCCCACGGTGTGGGGGCTGGCGCCGCGCTGGCTCATTAGCCGATCGACGAAAAAAGCTTGGAGGGTAGGCGCGAGTGCGGTCATGAGAGTCCTCCACATTTCTCAGCGAGCCGCGCCGCAGCCAACTCCATCAACTCGGGCACGGCTGACAGGTACCAGTAGGTATCAGTGAGGTCCACGTGTCCGAGGTATGTGGACACCACCGCCATGTGCGCGTGGACGTCAGCGCCAGCACGGTGCAACTCGATCAGGGACTGAACGGCGAAGGTGTGCCGGAGATCGTGAATCCGTGCCCACTTGGTTTCCGAGCGCACGCCGATCGAGACGGCGATTGCGTTGAAGGCCTTCAAGACGGTCTTGTAGCTCATCAGTCCACATCCTGTGACCGACAGGAAGAAGGTCGTTGCCTTGGGCCTCGCAAAGGTCTCGTCGCGCAAGGTCGCGTAGGAGCGCAGGGCACGGGTCGTGGTCGGATGGAGGGGTACGAATCTTGACTTCCGGAACTTCGCTTTACGGATAGTCAAGATCCCTTCCTCGAGGTCCACGTCATCTCGCTCCAGGTTCAGGGCCTCACCCACGCGCATGCCCAGACCGCCAGGAGTCCAAACAAGGCCTTGTATGTCGCCGCCATGATCGGAGGCTGAAGCTGGTGGCATGCCTCAAGCAGCGCCGCCACCTCTTGCTGGGAGTACACGTACGGGGTCGGACGGCGACGGGTCGAGGTCCAGATCCCGCATGGAGGCACCTCAGTCGCAGCGTCAATGGTCCTGAGGTAGCGTGCGAACTCGCGTACCGCTCCGAGCCGGTGGGCCCACGTGATGGGCTGGACGCCCTGACGTTGGCGAGCCCAAGCGATGGCGAGATCCGCAGTGAGGGTCGAGGCGCCTACAGCTTCGAGGTAGGCAATGAGCTCGTTCAAGCGGTATTCGGGAGCCTTCAGCTTGAACCCAAGGGCTCGCCGAAGCTCCAGGTACTCGTCTACATGTCGACGGAAATCGGTCATCGTTCCAGCTCCTTCGGCCACGGCCGAGCAATCGCACGGAGCCGGTCGATGTCCGCTCTGGCATAGACGGCTGTGGATGAGATGCTTCGATGCCTGAGGACTTGGGCTATCTCTTGCAGTGGAACACCGACGCCGACCATCTCGCATGCCACGGTGTGGCGCAGGCGGTGTGCGCCAATCGGGGTAACGCCGGCCCGCTCGCAGGCGCGGTAAACGACTTGCGACACGGCTGTGCTTCCCAGGCCGGCAAATGGCGGCTTTGCCGTCAGGAAGACCTCTCGCAGGGTGGTCCTGGGACGCCCGCCACGAAGGTAGGCAACGACCGCCTTGCCCACGTCTGCAGGCAGAGGGAGACGGTCTTGACATTGACCTTTGCCGTGGACGGTGATCTCCGCGCTGTCCCATTCGATGTCGTTGAGCTTAAGGACTGCGACTTCGCCTACGCGGAGCCCAAGACGCAGGAGCACCATCAGGATCGCGTAGTCTCGCTGCCCCGCAGCGGTACGGCGGTCACAGGATCGGAGAATCGCCTCGCCGTCGGCTCGGCTGATCCCTCGAGGCAACACCGACTGACGTCGTCCTGCGGCGCAAAGCGCGGCGCCAGACAGATCTGCCCGGATCAATCCTTCGGCGTGACAGAACCGGAGGAACGAACGCAGTGCGGTCACGAGATACTGCGTGGCTCCGACAGAGACCCGCGAGACTCGGCGAGGATCGCGCGGGTCACGTCGGAGGCGGTCAAGCTGGCAAGCTCGCGATCGACGCCGCAACTTGCCAGAAACCGGCTGACCCTGGCAGCGTACGCGACCACCGTCGGCAACTGCAGTCCTCGTACTTCGACCAGATAGCGCTTGTACCTCGCGATCACGGACGTGTCACCGGCATCGATCGGCGCTGGGGATCCCACAGCAAACGGTGCTCCGCATGCAGCAAAGACCTTGATGACGGGTCGCAAGCTCCGCGGGGAGATCAAGGCGTAGCCCGCAGTTCGGCGCGCCCCGAAGAACGACTCGAGCTGTTCGGTGGTCAGATTCGTGACTTCCAGATGGTTGACTTCGAGCCACTGGCTCAAATGGGCCACCAACGTCAACGTCTCGCGGAGGGCCCTCCGGCGGTACCCGGCTTCCAGCAAACCAGCGCGGAAGTCCCTCGCCAACGAGACCAACGGCCCGCGCATGCAAACGCCGTGGGGATGGCGCCTTGTGTCACTCATCCGCTCCTCCTTTTTTCTGCCAACTGAGGAGACCTTACGTCACCTGAGAAGAACGGAGGACGCAAGATGAGCAGTGGATTATGCCGATCATCCCAAGGCACTTGCGTACCCGACGACAGCCTCACTGCACCTCCACATCGGCACAATCGCGAGGTCGGCACAACCTTGGTAGAACGTTCCTCTTTGCTCTTGGCCGCATTGCGCGCATCCACCAACCGCTGGACATCCGGGTCGAGCGCCTGCCCCTTCCGCCGGGGAGACGCTTCGATCTGACCTCCTTTATCAGACTTTATCAGACACAACGCTCACGTGGGGCTCCGCTAGCTTCTTCTTCGGCCCCACGCCGCGATTGGTGATCAACTGCCTCAAATCCGCCATCGAGCGTTCGAGCTTTTCCACGCGCTGGAGGATTGCCCGAAGGTTGGCAGCCGCTTCTTGCTCGCGCCGCTCACGAGCCCCTTCCTGGGCGGCCACTTGCCCACGCATATCCTTCATCGCCTGTTCCAGCAAGCC
>JACQUI010000194.1 GCA_016210395.1 Chloroflexota bacterium
CCCCCAACAGCCTGCCGGTGCACTCGTGTCGCCCTCGCCAGCGTCCCACCACCGCGTTCTGGTCCCACAAACCCCTCCGGTACCGGCGACGCCAACCCCAGGCGGTGGATCGGGGCGAGGGTGGGGCCTTTCGGTGTTCCTTTCCGAGACCGTGCGCGGCAAGGCGCGGCGCCTGGGCAAGGGCGAGGTGACCTCGCCCCTACCAATGTCTCTCCTACCGGCGCTGGGAGAACCGAAAGACCCGGGGGAGGGCAGCTTGGGAAGAGAGAGGCGCTGTGATGGAATGAGGCGGAGGATTGGAGCCAGCCGTGGACACTGGAGCAGATGTTTCAGGTCTCTTCGTCCTCCCCGAAGTGTGCGAGCCGTCCCAGCCTGTCCCGCGCCTCTCCCGGTATCTCATCCAGGGTGAGGATGCCTGTGCGGAGGGCGTAGGCCAGTGGAAACTCGATTCCGCTGAAAGCGGAATGTGCATAGGTCTTGAAGAGTTCCCTGGCGGCCCCATCGTGGAACTTATGGATGCGGTCCGAGATCTCCCAGGCGTCCAATCGCCCCTCTTTCCACTCCACGAAGCTGTCGTACAGGAGGAGAAGCTCACGCCGAAGCTCTCGCTCCCAGGCAGCCTCACGCAGCTCCTGGAGGCGCTTGCGCGTTTGCTTGGTGTACGTTCTTTCCGGGCGTTGCGTGTTCACGGTTGGCTCCTGATCCCGCTACAGCTCCCGCATCTGGGCCTCGGCGCTCTGGCGGGCCCTGACGTAGCGTAGCTGGTCTTGCCGGTCGCGTTCGTCCTTCCAGGGCTTGCAGAGCAGGCACCCTGCCCGCTGGTGTTTGGCCCGTCCTCGCTTGTGCTTTCTGGGCTTTGGCATTGTGAGGCGCTCCTTCAAGGCTCTGAGCTACGAAACCCGGGTCGCTCGCGGCTGCGCCGGCCTTCCTGGCCTGGCAATGAGGCTGTGGCGGTCCAGCAGATACGCCCCTGTCAGTTGGATACACAGGACGATGGCGAGCGTTTGCAACGGGCCCCACACCAGCCACGGCGCCGGTGGGCCTGCCAGCGCTACGGAAAGCATCCTGCCGAGGTCAGGGTAGGGTGGGGGAACGCCCAAGCCCAGAGACCCAATCACGGCCAGGGTCGTGGTGGCCCAGGCCCAGCTCATCAGAAGCATTGAGGCCCATGCTGCCGACCCTTCAACTAATGAAAACGTCTGGAAGATCACCCAAGGCGCGAGACCAACAGCGGTGGCCGCCAACGCCGGGGACAGTCCCCTCCACCCAGCGAGTTCGACGGCCACGAAGGTCATCAGTGCGGCAAAAATGGGGAAAGCCGCCGTGATCGCGCCCGCCGCCGCCTTCTGCCAGAACCGCCATACGCGGCTCGGCCGCGCCGTACGCGCCCTGGCAACTCCAAAGGCAACCGCTGTAGCTGCCAGGGCCGGGAGAATCGCGCCGAGCACGCTGACCTGGAGCGATGCCAGAATCCGGCTGAACACGTCCCGGCCAAACTCGTCTGTACCCATCAGATGGCGCCCGCTCGGCGGCGCCAGCCGTGCAGATGCGTCCTGTTGAATAGGATCATAGGGTGCAACATACCATCCCAGTATGCCGGCGAGCACCAGCACCGCCACCAGCGTTCCAGCAGACCATAGCGCAGACATGCCGCGGCGTCTCCCCTGACCCATAGAGATTCCTCCTCAAGCCAGCTTGGGATTCCGCAGTTAAGGAAGCACCAGGTACCCAGCCACGGGGCTGGATAATCGGAGAGGTTTCAAACTGCCTATCCTTCCACGGAGGCGGATGGACCCTCCCTATAGCATTCAAGCCTCGTTAGAGTCTAGGCGCACGCGATCATGGGATCGAGGCGCGGCCATCTCTCTACACGGTCTCTGAAGACGAGGTACACCGCCGAATCTACGTCTGCGGGACTGGTCCACAGCTCTGCTTTTCCTGTGCCATAGCCTGAGAAGACGGCATCATCGGGTAGTGCTGCATGAGAGTCGAACGTGCTTTTGAGTTTGATGGGTTGCAGCGCCCCGTTTGGATCACGGACATACTGCCTTGTATCTGACGCATGCCCAGCGACGGTTCCAATGGGCCATCCAATGTGCAAAAATGTGACCTCCTCCCACTGACAATGGGCGGGGCCCCAAACTTAGTGATTACGCCCGAAGGCAAGGGGTCTCCCTTCACACTATACCAAGAGCACGGTCGAGTTCTGGCCTGCAAGAAGCCGACAGCAGGGCCGCCGCAACGGCAAGTAGGCCCATCGCAGTCTTCATGAAACGCCCCTCTCGATACGGTTCAAGGAGAACAAGGTGGCTGCCCCGCCTAGATTCGAGGGCTGACTGCCTGCCTACTTAGGCAGGCTCGAAGAGCTCGATAGGATTGCCGGAGGGGTCGTCAACGAGAATCTGCTTCCCCCCGTTACCAATGACGATCTCACTGCGGAACCGGCAGCCAGCGCGTTTCAGCTCAGCCACTGTGGCAGCCAGGTCCTGGACCTCTATCTGGATTCGGTTCCAGCCCCCTGGTGCAGGGGACCGCCCATCCGGCATAGCCTGCCCCGCTCCGCCCGCTCCCGGCCGGTTGAGCAGCAGCCGCAGATCGCCCTTGGAGAGGCTGGCGAAGCCGGGCGCGGGATGCATCTCGACCTGGAAGCCCAGCATCTTCGTGTAGAAAGAGATTGCTGCATCAACATCCGTAACGATGTATCGTACGCTCACTTTCGCCATACTGAAACCCTCCGGTAGAAGTCTAGCGTGTTGCAAGGCCTGAGGTAGCCGAGCCTTTAGGTCTGTGGCTGCCCAGGGTGGACAAAAGACAGGACCTTTGAGCTTAGAGTAACGATGCCCCAGAAAAGCAACAAGCAACCGCCGTCCACTCGGAGACCCTCTCATAGGCCTCCATCCGACGCAAGAGATCCCTGAGTGTCGAGGCCAGGTACGAAAGTTGCACGGTCCCGGCATTTCAAAGTCTACGTCGTCCAGGTACGCCCATACTAGCAGCACAACTGTTTCAATCCTCACTCCGCGCTCAGGCGGGGTGCAACGTGCAGTACGTCCTAGTTCGCATGGTGCGGAAGGATGGGTTTCAATCCTCACCCCGCGCTCAGGCGGGGTGCAACCGCGCGTGTCCCGCGCGACAGTGCGGACTCGGTGAGGTAATGTATGTGGTTTCAATCCTCACCCCGCGCTCAGGCGGGGTGCAACCCTTGGCTTCGGACCGCCGTACTGCGCTGTAGGAGTTTCAATCCTCACCCCGCGCTCAGGCGGGGTGCAACCCGTGCTTATTGACGGTGCCTAGCCACCCGTCGGTGTTTCAATCCTCACCCCGCGCTCAGGCGGGGTGCAACTTGTCCTTGCGGCGGGCCAGGTAGGACAGGTAGGCAC
>JACQUI010000201.1 GCA_016210395.1 Chloroflexota bacterium
GTGTGCTCTGCCCGAGGGCGAAGGCGTGGTGTGGGACAGCAAGCGCAGCCAGCGCGAGCTGGCGTACGGCCGATTCGTCCCTTGGTTCTGGTTCGGCAGTGGGGACCGCGGGTTCACCTTCTACTGTGACAGACCCGAAGGATGGATCCTGGACGCGGAGGGCTCGACCCTGCAGGTCGAACGTGACAAGGCCGGCAAGGTGACGCTGCGGGTGCAGTTCGTCAACCACACCGCCGAGATCAAAGAGTTCCGCACGATCCCATTTACCTTGCTGACGCACCCGGCCAAAGACAAGCCAAAGAGTTCCCGCTCGGCCGCCTGGCACTATACCCTCGGGCCCGCCTGGTGCGCCGGATACTGGGTCGAGCCGTACGACCTGCCGGAAGAGACCTTGAAGCGGCAGTGGCGGCAGGCCGCGCAGGCGCCGGAAGACCTGCCCTACGAAAAGGCCGCGACCTGGCGCAAAGAGGAACCGCCGTTCATGCGCTACGGCAAATGGCGCAACGCCCAGGCCGGATTCAGCGCAGAGGCTCCGAACGTGGACCGGATGTGGGAGGATAAGGCTACCTACCTCTTTGAACGACAGATTCGGGTCGGCCGACGCGTGGGTTGGCACATGGACGAGTATTGGCCGATTGGGTTCGGGCATTCGGACAACCTGGCCATGGGGGACGGCTACCTCGTTCCACCCGATCAGATGGCAGATGGCGCTATGTTGCCTTGGGCCGAGGCATACCTGACGCGCCACATGCGCGACCACTATAAGCGCCTGGCCCGCATCGCGAAGATCAACAACGTCCCGCTGCGGCACCAGTCCTGGGCCAACAACGAGGCGACCATGCTGGAGTCCTTCTGGTGGAGTTCCTTCCTGGTCGAAGAAGCCGGCGCCGGACACCGGGCCTACGACGTGGACATGGTGACGCAGTTCCCCAGTTCGGTCTATCGCTACCTCTCGCACAACTTCACCGGCTTGGCGACCGCGCACATGGCCGACACGACGTTTGCGGAGTACGGCGACGACAAGCGGCTGGACCGTCAGCTCATGGGTCGTGCGCTCCTGAACGACATCGGACTCACGCCCACCGGCGCTCACGGCATCATCTACCACAAGGAAGACGCGGTGCGGCTGCTCAAGGCGCTGACGGAGTTCGGGTTCTTCGAGGACGCCAACACCGAAAAACTGCCTTACTGGCGCAATGAACAATACGTGAAGATCGGTGATAAGCCATCCACCAAGAGCGAGGTCTATGTGACTGTCTTTCGGCGGCCCCTGCCCGAGGGCAAGGGCACCCACGCGCTCTTCGTAGTCATGAACGAAAGCTTCGATCCCGTCGAACTGCCGCTGCACTTGGCGGATGTCGAGCGTCTGTTGGGCGGCTCCAACACGCTGACGGCCAATGAAGTGCTGCGTCAGACGCCGGTTCACGAGAGCCTGCGGGGTTGGTGGGACAAGGTCCCCGCGAGCCAGGCCGCTGCGCCCGTGCTTTTGGATATCGAAACGGGCGACGTGGTGGCACGAGAGACGGGCGACGCCGAGACCTACGGGCCTGTTTACATCCCCTATCATGATTTTCGCGTCTTCCTGGCGCGGCACGTGGAGGACCGATGAACATGGATTTCACCCAACACTTTCGCCGCGCGCTTCCTCGGAATGCCACGAACACCGCCTTTGTGCTGATGGGCCTGATGCTGTCATTGCTCACCGCCGAGCCAGTCGTGGACATGGATAAGAGAGAGATTGCCGCCGGCCGGCTTCGGATCGCCGTGGGGCCTAATGGTCTCCCTGCGCAGATCGATATCCAGGCCGCCCCTTCGGATCTGCCCCTGGAGCATCGCGGCGAAAAGGCCACAGCGCCCACCGCCGAAACGCTGGCCGCTATCGGACGAGGCCCCCAACTCGCAGCCCCCATGCTCCTGGAGGCCAGCGTAGAAGGGAAGGAAATAGAATTGGTGGCAACAGCGCCAGCAGCACTCGAACAGAAGGGCGAGGCAGTCCTTTGTCGTGCAGACCTGGCCGGAGGCGGCGTGAACGCCAAGCTCGATATTTCCTATGACTCCGATGGAGCCATGCGCTTTAATATCGGGTATGCCGGCGGCGCCGTCGAGTCGCTGGCCCTGGTTTTGAGGATTCAGGGTCCGGTGGACACGGCAGTCGCAGGGGTCGCCCCCTTCAAGGCATCAGATTACAGCCTACCCGAAGGCGAAGGGTTGCTCTGGGGCAACGCCGCTCCGCCGAACCCGGCCCCGAAAGGCCCTACGCCTCCCATCAACCGTGGCGATCCCGGCGTACCCGCTCATCTGTTCTGGGGCAACGGCGACCGCGGCTTCACCTGGCTCTCCGACAGCGCGGACGGCTGGACTACCACGCCTGTCGCAGCCACCATGGTACTGTCCCGTGACAAGGCCGGCATCGTGACCTGGCGCGCGCTGCTCGTCAATCACCCCACCGAACTCAAAGCCGAGAAGACCGTGGCCTTCACGCTCCTCACGCACCCAGCCACAACTCCTGCCGCGGACCGCCGCAAAGTCGCTTGGCTCACCTGGCCTTACGTTGGGCAGGCACTCACACCGCCGCTTACCGATAGCGTAGGCCGGGTTAACAACCCGGCCTACAATAATGCGCCTGTGCGTGCCGACCACGCCACACCACACGAGACGCGCGCCAAAGCGATCCTCCTGCAAGGCCCCGCAGGCGGCGATGCGCGCTCCGCTGCTGACACCATCGCGGACACCTATTCCA
>JACQUI010000202.1 GCA_016210395.1 Chloroflexota bacterium
ACGCCCACCACGGAGAAAGCACAGCGCCGCTTGCCAACGGGCCGCACAGCGGCGCATTCCTACTGCATAGTAGCATTGCTCCCTGCGCCTGGTCAACGAAACACCCTTCGTCGTGGTTCGTTGTGCGCTGAAGCACTGAGCGAAGCAAACGAAACACGACGCTGCGGAACACCGTTTCCCTACGCGCAGACAGAAAGGAAGCGAGCACGCGGCAGCCGGTAGACGACGCCAAGAGACCCAGAACGAAAGACGACTACCCGCCGTTTAGCTCGCCAGGCCACGCCGCACTGCGTACAACGCTGCCTGCGTCCTGTCGTGCAAGCCGGTCTTGGACAGGATGGTGGAGATGTAGTTCTTCACCGTCCCTTCTGTGAGCGCCAGACGCTCCGCAATTTCCTTGTTCGTTGCGCCGGTCCCTAACAGGCGCAGGATGTCCAGCTCTCGGACCGACAGCGAGCAGTCTTCAATCGCTTCCCCCGCCCGCGGAGGGGCCGGCGCCTTCCCCGCGCGCAGTTGTCGCAGCACTTTGCGCGCCACACTCGGTTGGAGCGGTGATTCACCCCGCCCGGCGGCGCGCACCGCCTCCGCCAGCGCGTCGGCCCCTACGTCTTTCAGCAGATATCCGGACGCCCCCGCCTCAATGGAGCGGAAGACCAGCTCGTCATCGTCGTAGGTAGTCAGCACCAGCACCTGCACCTGCGGCCACCGCGAGGTGATTCGCCGCGTCGCCTCTACTCCATCCCGGCGGGGCATCCGCAAGTCCATGAGCACGACTTGTGGCTGGAGCTGCTCCACCTGCATTTCGGCCTGCAGCCCATCCCCGGCTTCTCCCACCACCTGGATGTCCTCGTGCAGTTCCAGCAGCGTTCGCAGCCCCTCCCGCAACAGTTGCTGGTCGTCGGCCAGAAGCACCCGTACCGCGGTGGGGGTCTTAGCTGCCGTTTGCCGCGTCATAGCCCACCGTCCTTGAAGGAAGGATTACCCGCAGGAGACTCCCCCCGGCGGCGCCGGCCCCGAACTTCACCTCACCGTCCAACAGGTCCACTCGTTCCCTCAGCCCAAGGAGGCCGAGTCCTGTCCCGACGTTTGTACGACTCGTTGCGTTCGCGCCCTCCGGGCCAATGCCATTGTCCTCCACAGTCAGCTCAAGATTCCCGTTGCGCTGCGATAGACCAATGCGCGCAGAGGTGGCGCGGGCGTGCTTGTGAACGTTCGTCAGTCCTTCTTGCGCCGCGCGGTACAGGGTGAGTGACGTCTCCGGCGGGAGGCGCGCATCGTCACCCACGTCCGACTGCAAGGTGATTGCCAGGCCTGTGTTTTCGCTGAACTCCGCAACCAGCTTGCGCAGCGCGTTCGGCAACGATAGCGCCTCCAGATCGGACGAGCGCAGCGCTGCCACGGACCTTCGGACCTCTTGCAAGCAGTCGACCGTCAGCCGGCGCGCCCTGCGGACCTGCTCCAGGGCCTGGTCCACCTTCACTGGCCCAAGTTTCTCCGCTGCCTCCAGTTGCAGATTCACAACGGTCAAATAGTGGGCCAGCGTGTCGTGGATCTCCCGCGCCAGCCTGTTCCGCTCCTGCACGACTGCAGTCTGCCTGGCCTGCTCCTGGAGGGCCTGCAGCTCTGCATAGGCTGCCTGCAAGTCCTGATAGAGCGCCTGTATCCTCTGCCGCTGGCCGGCTTGTTGGATAGCCGCCCAGGTCATGAGGGCGCCCACTATGTAGAAACCCAGGAAAAAGGAAAGGTAGTTCGGGAACTCGTGAAGCCTGCCGGGCCAGGCATACAGGCCCACGTTGAAACTGTATACAGCCCACGATGACAGGCTGGCTGCACTTCCCACCTTTGGCCCGAACGTCTGGAATGCCTGGCTGACCGGCAGGACATAGGCCAGGGCAGGGCGCACCAGGCTCCCCTGGACGCGCACGATAAAGAAGCACAGCGCAAGCTCCGCTGCCAGCCACCCGAGCCTGCGCCACAGCGCCGTATTGCGGCCCGGCGCGGTCATGTCCACCACCGCTAGCCCTGCGAGCAGAGCCGTGAACACGGCCAGAAAGTCGGCCGTGATTCCCCCAGGCCGGTTGGCGAACACGCCAAGGAACCACACCGCAACCGGCAGTGCCAACCCCAGTGGACGCAGAATCCGGCGGTCGTCCGTAGACATACCCTCCCAACAGTGTGCCCAGTTCAATCATACGCCGACCAGCCCAAGAGGGAAGTTGTTCACTTCCATCTGGGACTTGCGTCTGCCACATCCCTGTCCCTCATCTCTTGTTACTATTCCGTCACCCGGATTGTCCCCCGCATCTGGTTCGGATGCAGCGAGCACGTGTAGGCATAGGTCCCTAGGGTCGCAAACGTGTAGGTGAACTCCTTCCCCGGCTCCAGGACGCCGGAGTCGAACGACCTGTCATTGGCAGTCACCGTGTGCGGTGTGTCGTCAATGGTGCTGTTCCGCCAGGTAACGGGCGTCCCTGCCTTCACAGTGAACGTGCCTGGTTGATAGGACACGCGGGAGATGCCGACCTCTCCGGGGCCCGTCGGGTCCGACTGGCCGTAGCGGTCTGGTGTGAAGAACAGCTTCGTCCGGAAGACAAAGTCGTTCTGCTGGCCTGCGGCTGCAAGGTGGCACGAGGCGCAGGAAGCCGTCCGCTCCGGAGGCGTCTGGTGGGTCCTGTCCGGTCGGTACGCAACGTATTCCCACTCTCCAGACCGCAAGTCCTTGTAGTCCGTTCCGAAGCCCTGTTCCTTGCGCATCGCAAAGATGGTGTTGAGGCTGGCGCGGACCAGGTGGCCGTTCGCATCTTTAGTCACGTTGCCCTGGGCGTCTTCCAGGGGCCGCCACGTCTCGAACACAAGGACGCTGCCATACGGGAAGGGTTGTCCTGGTTCCACTGAGGCTGCGGTAGTGTTGGCGCACACATATTGGATACTTTTCGCGTCCACCCGGTCGAATACGAAAAACAGTTTGAACGCGTCCCGGTATCCTTCCGGAAAGCCCACGCGATCAACCGTGGGGGCAGGGAGCGGTGTGCTCGTAGGTGTCGGCGGGACCGGCGTCACATTGGCCGGTCTTGTCGCCGTGGGCGTTGGGATAGGAGGCGTTGTGGGCGCCGGCGCCTGAATAGTGCTGGCTGGGTTGGCGGCGCCGCAGGAAGGAATGCTCGCTATGGCGTCCGGCGTTGAGGTTGGAAGCAGAGGGATGGACATGGGTGGGACGGGGGTATCGGTCGCAGATGGGGGCGGTGTATTCGTAGGTGTAGGTGCGCTGGGCGACACCGCAGGAGGTGGTGAAGCCGCCGGGGAACAAGCGAGGAGAAGAAAGGCAAGCCCTGCAAACAGAACACGCTTCATGGTGCGCCTCGCAGAAAGGAGTACGTATCATGCTAGTAGGCCCTCATGGTATGAGGGTAGTGAGAAGAGTCATCAGTTGGACATCGCCAGATGTGACTGTCGTCACGAAGGCCGCGCACGCCTCACGCGTTTTTGAACAGTGGCGCCAAACCACGGCCACCCCCACGCAACTGCACCCTTCTTAGGGTGTAACTACCCATTGCCATTCTGGTATAATGCCTCACTAAGTGCTTATCTATTCTTGTTCCCCGAAGCGAATACCGCCCGCTTCTCTCAACCCGCAACTGAGGAGTTGTCATGACTCTCACCATAGCGCCAAACAAGACCACCAAGAACGTGCTGCTCGTGGCGCCCAAGTCCACCGGCGGCAACTTTGAGTATGTCGCCATACCCAGGCAGGGGCCGTTGTACATCTCCGCCGCACTCAAGCAGTGGGACGGCGAGTACCGGTATGACCGTGAGGTCTGGTACGAAGACCGCAACGGCAAACTCGACCCCGATAAAGACCTGGAAGACGTTGACATCCTCATGGTCACGGCCCTCATCAACGAGGCCCCCCGCGCCTACGAGATCACCCGCGCCGCTCGCCAGGCGCACCCCGACCTGCCCATCGTCGGGGGCGGCCCACACATGAGCCCCCTGTATGAAGAGGCGCTCCGGTACGGCCTGATTGACGTGATCGTCCAGCGCGAGGGTGAAGACATCATCGGCCAACTCAGCGACATCCTCCTGAAGTACTCTGGGCAGGACATGTACACCCACCTCCGCAAGATTCCCGGCATTGCGTTCCTGGAGAACGGCAAGGCTGTGGTGACGCCCCGTCAAGGCGCAATCCATCCCGAGTTCGTGGAGTTGCCGGACTTCGACGCAATGAAGGACCTGACCCCTGGCAACCCCCTGGCAGCCGGCGTCATGGAGACGGTTCGCGGCTGCACCGAGAAGTGCAACTACTGCCAGGTGATCCAGCAGTTCGTCGGATACCGCATGGTTCCCCGCGAGGTGGAGCTGAAACGGCTTGCCCAGCTTCGCAAGCTCGCCGAGGACGGCCTCATCTTCACTGCCCGTGATGGCCGGTTCAGCGTTTTCCTTTCCGACGACCTCCACTCGCCGCCGCTGCGCGCCACCAAGTTCCGCGACGAGCGGTTGGCCCGCTTGAAGAGATGGAAAGGCCACACCGACGGTATGTGGCTGATCTGCCAGAGCCGCGCCGAAGTGGGCCAGGACCCTGAGCTTGCCCAGGCGATGGTGGACGCCGGCATCCGTATGGTCTATCTGGGCGTGGAGTCCAGCAGCGCCGAGAACCTCAAGGCCGTGAACAAGCGCCAGGACCCCAAGCAGATGCACAAGGACCTGGTGACCCTCAAGGAAATGGGCTTTATCGTCACGGCCATGACGATCATCGGGCTGCCCTACGACACCAAAGAGCGCATCATGGAGATGGCGGACTGGGCCAAGACCGTCAGCCGCTACCAGACCGCGAACCTTCTGACGCCGCTGCCTGCCACGGTCAACTGGCACGCCCTCACGCCGCTGGATGAGGACGGCTCTATCCTGCCCGAAGGCAAGATGCGCCCGTATCACCTGTACACCGGCAAGCAGTTCGTCCACTACGACAAGCGCTGGGGCTTGGAGGAGTCGCGGGACCTGTACGCTCAATACACGTCGCGGCTGCACCCCGTGGACGCCATGTACGAGCGTATCTTCCGCATCTTCAAGAGCAAGGCTTACTACGGCGTGATGGAAAGCCGGCAGGAAGACGCCTCCCGCAAAGCCATCATCACCGCCCGCGCATACGCCAGCCCGGCGGACACCCGGATCAGCCAGTTGGAAGACAGCCTCCGGCGCGTCTTCTCCCAGACCCGCGACTCTGTGCTTTCCAGCTTAAGCCAGCTCGCCGACTCCTACGCGCCCTGGACCAGCGCCAGCGGCGCCCACGGCCCTTCCCGTGCGGAAGAGGTGCGCCAGGCGGCCCGCGCTAGGGTGACCGACCTGCAGGAGACCCTTTCCACAAAACTGGATGACCTGGGGTCAACGCTGTCCAGCCGTCTAGTTGACCTGCGGGCCAGCTTCTCCTCGACAACCGATGACTTGAGGAGCACCGCTACAACGAAGCTGGATGAAATCGGTGAGGTTGTGACCATGCGCGTTGGGGACATCCGCAGCGCCGTTGCAACTCGTATCGGCGATATGCGAGGCACGGCGGTGCTCCGGATTGACGCGGCAAGCCCAGCCAATCCTTCATTCGTGGCGGACCTGGCCGACAGCGTGTCTGCACGCCTCGGCGAGCTGGGCGAGTCCGTCACCACAACCATCAACGACTTCAAACGCCAGTTGACAGAGTTCCCATCCTCCGCCGCTGCGGCTACCCACACATAGGGATCGCGAATGCGAATGCTGCGGCAGTACTGCTAGTGGGAGGTCTCTGCGTGTCATACCCCAGGATTTTCGTAACCGGCCTCGGACTGATCACCCCTGTGGGCCTGGATGCCAAGTCTTCTTGGAACAACCTCATAGGCGGCGTCTCCGGCATTGACTACATTTCCGCCTTCGACGCCGAGGGCTTTGAGACGCGAATTGCGGCGGAGGTCAAGAACTTTAGTCCGGGCGATTTCATGGACGCCAAGAAGGCCCGCCGTATGGACCGCTTCGCTCAGTTTGCCATGGTGGCCTCTCAGGAGGCCGCCGCCCAGGCGCAGCTCGATATGGCGAAGCTGGACCCCACGCGCGTCATCACGATCATCGGCAGCGGCATCGGCGGCCTGATTACCCTGTCCGAGCAGTTCCAGGTGCTCAAGGACAAGGGACCCACCCGCGTCAGCCCCTTCCTGATCCCCATGATGCTGCCGGACATGGCCTCCGGCAATGTGTCTATGGGCATCGGGACCAAGGGCCCCAATTTCTGCACCACCTCCTCTTGCTCCAGCGGTGCCGAGGCCATTGGCACGGCGTGGAACATGCTGCGCAACGGCGATGCCGACATCGCCCTGGCCGGCGGCACGGAAGCCCCTATCTGCCCCATCGCCGTAGCGGGCTTCAACTCCTGCCAGGCCCTCTCCCGCCGTAACGACGACCCCAAATCGGCCAGCAGGCCCTTCGACGCCCAGCGCGATGGTTTCGTCATGGGCGAGGGCTCCGGCGTCCTGGTGCTGGAGACGGAAGAAAGCGTCCGCCGCAGAGGCGTCCCTGTCATCGCCGAGCTCATAGGCTATGGCGCAAGCTCCGACGCCTACCACGTCACCCAGCCCGCCCCGGGCGGCGAGGGCGGCGCGCGGGCCATGCGCCTGGCGTTGCGCGCTGCGGGCATCCAGCCCAACGAGATCGAGTACATCAACGCCCACGGCACCTCAACGCCCCTCAACGACAAGTTCGAGACTATGGGAATCAAGGCGGTCTTTGGCGACCTGGCGCCCCACATTCCCATCAGCTCCACGAAGTCCATGACGGGCCACCTGCTGGGGGCCGCAGCGGCCATCGAAGCGGCGATAAGCGTCCTGGCGTTGCAAAACGGCGTCATCCCGCCGACGGTCAACTACAGGAACCCCGACTCGGAGTGCGACCTCGACTACGTGCCCAATGAGGCGCGCATCCGTCCTCTCAGGACGGCAATGAGCAACGCCCTTGGCTTCGGCGGCCACAACTCCTCCCTCATCTTCCGCCAACCGGGGGAAATGACGTAGGGGCGCAAGCGCCGTGGTGGGCCCCCCCTTGCCGCCGTTGACCCGCCTCGCGCAAGAAGGGGTGACTTCGTGTACAATTGCTTTTGACGACCGCAATCGTGCACAACGAGGCGACGACCTGTCGCCGACGTTCCACCAACCGCGAACGCCTCCTTCAACGCAACCCCTCCCCCTATGTTCCTAGCTAGCGTCATTCTGGCCGCCACCTACATCGGTGTCGCCGTCACCCGGCTCCCCCGCATCAACATAGACCGCCCTGCCGCTGCCCTGGCCGGGGCGGTCCTCATGGTCGTCTTGGGCGTCCTCACCTTCGACCAGGCGGTGGACGCCATTGACTACAACACCCTGGCCTTGCTGCTGGGCATGATGCTGTTGGTCGTTGTCATGCAGGGTCAGGGGTTCTTCACGCTGCTGGCCTCGCGCTTCGTCGCCGTTGCCCCCACGCCTGGGCGGCTGATGGCCAGCGTCGTCGTGCTCACCGCCGTGTGCAGCGCCTTCATGGTGAACGACGTCGTCGTGCTGCTCTTCACGCCGATAGTCATCCAGGCCTGCCGGATGCAGCGCGTCAATCCCCTGCCCTTCCTTATCGGCGAGGCAATGGCCTCCAACATCGGCTCCACCGCCACCATCGTAGGCAATCCACAGAACATGCTCATCGGTGTCACTTCAGGCATCTCCTTCGCCCGCTTCTTCGCGTACCTGGCTCCAGTGGCGGTTGTCGGCACAGGTCTCCTGCTGGCGCTGCTCTGGGTCTTCTACGGCAAGGAATGGGCCAAGAAGGACGAGGCCAGTTCTGGTCATCGAAGCACAGACCAGGTCACGCTGACCCCCATTGATTACCGGGGGTTGAAGCGGTCGGTCCCGCTCCTGGCGCTGGCAACGGCAGGCTTCTTCCTCAGCTCCTTCATCGGAATTCGCGTGCCTCTTGTCGCCCTCGTTGCCGGAGTAGCCGCCATGCTGCTCAGCGGCGTCAGGCCGTCCCAGGTCATTCAGAAGGTGGACTGGGTGCTCCTGCTCTTCTTCGGGGGCCTCTTTGTGGTCATCGGCGGGGCAAGGCACGCGGGCGTGCTCGATGTGTTCCTAAACAGGGTTGAGGTCACCCCCAACGTGCAGGGCATCGTTTCCGTTCACCTGGCCAGCGCCTTCATATCGCAGGTGGTCAGCAATGTGCCGCTGACGGTGCTGATGATCCCCCTGCTCCAGCGTGTGCCGGGCGATACCCTGTGGATCAGCCTTGCTTCGGGCGCAACTCTCGGCGGCAATGCCACCATCATCGGCGCCGTAGCCAACATCATCGTGGCGGAGGGCGCCTACCGGGAAGGCATCGTCATCAAGTTCATGGAGTTCTTGAAAGTAGGGCTAGCCGTCACCGTACTCACGCTCCTGGCCTCCGTGGGCATCCTGTGGCTAGAACTGGAGATGGGCGTGCTGCGGTAGGTGCGCCGCAAAAGCGGCGGCCAACGCTTCCCAACGAAAAAGCGATTCGTATCGTCATTAACGCGCTGCGTTATTATGGTCAAGCGGTACAGGGGGAGCGACGCCAAGAGGTGGGGTACGCCCCCACGAACAAAACAGGACACTTGGTGACTAGAGTCTTGCAATACGCCCCCGCAGCCCTCACTATGAAGGCATCCTCCCTAGGAGACGCCCATGCGGGCCAAGGACATCATGAACAGCCCTGTCGTCACGGTGAGGCCGGATGACAC